>DCFT01000084.1 GCA_002319885.1 Bacteroidales bacterium UBA1797 | reverse complement strand
ATTGATGAAAAATATTGTATAGGTTGCAGGTATTGTGTCCAGGCCTGTCCCTATGGCTGCAGGTTTATACATCCTGTTAAGAAAGTTGCCAATAAATGTACCTTGTGTTATCACAGGTTGAAAAAGGGTCTGGCTCCGGCATGTATGGAAGTATGTCCGACCGGTGCCAGGATGTATGGTAACCTCAGAGACAAGAACAGTGATATTGTCAAATACTTAAAAGAGCATACAACACAGGTCCTGAGGCCACACCTTAATACCGGATCAAAGCTTTATTATAATGCATTAAGCTCGGAGGTAAGATAATATGGCACCACATTACCAACACCTATATGATATTCTGGCCCATTCACAGGGTTATATTTTCCCGAATGAAATTGACCTGCAATGGGGAATACTGATTGTTGTCTATCCTTTTATAACAGGGCTTGTTGCAGGAGCATTTATTCTGGCATCTCTCGAAAGGGTTTTCAAGGTTAAGATTCTAAAGCCAACGTATCAGATTGCACTTTTAACAGCTTTGTCATTTCTTCTGGTTGCTACGATGCCACTCATTAGTCATCTCTCTCAGCCTAAAAGAGCTTATGAGATTATGATCACTCCGCATTCTTCATCAGCTATGGCCATATTTGGCTTTGTATACCTGTGGTATCTTATGGTTGTGTTATTGCTTGAGATATGGTTTGACTATAGACACAGTATGGTTGTGTGGGCAAATGAGAAAACAGGAATAATGAAATGGGTATATAAAATTCTGACATTGGGGGTTAATGATATCTCACCCAGAACGCTAAAATGGGACAGGAAACTGGGATATATCATAACCGTTGTCGGAATCCCATCTGCTTTTATTTTACATGGGTATGTCGGTTTTATTTTCGGATCAATTAAGGCTAATCCCTGGTGGTCGACTCCTCTCATGCCTATTATTTTCCTTTTTTCAGCAATGGTTTCGGGTATAGCATTGGTTTTACTCGTTTATATGATTATCTCTTATTTCCGAAAGAAAGTTATTGACGTGAATGTCCTTGATGCAATAGGTAAGTATCTGTTCTTTGTTCTGATACTAGATTTTACACTTGAGGGTCTCGATCAGATACAGAGAATTTATGAGGCCGAAGAATCATTTGAAATAATAAAATTACTGGTTTCATCAAAACTTTACCTTACTCTGTTCGTTTCGCAGGGGCTTATCGGCACCATAATTCCTCTGATAACACTTGCTTTTCTTCAGTTTTATAAGCATCAGATAAAAGTGCGCAAAACTATGTATTTCATTATTGGCATACTGGTTTTAATCGGAGTGTATTCAATGAGATGGAACGTTGTAATCGGAGGCCAGTTGTTTTCTAAGAGCTTTTCCGGATTCACAAGTTTTAAAGTAGGATTGATAGGTCTTGACGGCACACTAATGGCTATATTCTGGCTTGTCCTTCCTGTTGCGATACTCGCTTTCCTCTTATGGCTGCTGCCTCCATGGAAAATGATAACTGAGGAGAATTAACTGATTTTTGGTTCCAGCCCATATTTTGTCTATATAATCTAAATTCTTCCGGATTTTAATTATTTGTCATGGAATATCAGAAAGAAGAAATAGATAAGATTTTAAATAGCCTGCATTCTTTAGAAATCAGAATTAGCAGACTGGAATCTGCTCTTAATGTTGCTGATGACAGATCTTCATATGAAACTGGAGAGCAATTTCAGAAAAATGAACAGTCTCCGAAAGTAAAAACCGGGGATGATGATAAAGGAATTGAATCGCAGATAGGAAGGTTTGGATTTGCCTGGTTAGGCAATATAGTCTTGTTTTTTGGTATTGCCTTCCTTACACAATATATGATCGAACTTGATCACAAATTTTTCTCCCTGTTATTAGGTTATCTGGCTTCAGGAGCAATATTTTTACTTGCTTTATATCTGAAGAAATCAAATGATCACCTGTCATCTATTTTCAGGATGAACTCACAGGTGCTTCTATTTTACTTTACCGTGAGGTTACATTTTTTCTCAGCTTCGCCGCTGATTCACTCAAAGACATTTTCAGTTGTCATTCTGATGTTTCTTGTCATTTTGCAGATCTACATGTCTATACGTGACGAATCTCAACCTCTTGCTGTCCTTGCCTTATTTTTTGCACTTACTGTAGCTATACTGGCAGACACTACAAACCTTACATTATCAATAAATGTTTTCATCGCGTTAATGACTGTATATTTATACTATAGGTTCACATGGGAACCACTGTTGGTTGTGACAATATTTCTTTGCTACATCGTATTTCTTCTCTGGTTGTTTGGAAATCCATTGTCTGGTCATCCTTTTCAGATGATCACGGAACATCATCGGGGTGGTTTATATCTTCTAGGCCTTGGAACCAGCTTTTCTTTTATCTCGCTTTTCAGAAAGAAAGATTCAGTATCAGATGATTTTTTAATAAGCATTCTTGTTATTAATGGTATACTATTTACTATACTGCTTCTCTTAATAGTATTAAGATTTTTTACTACAAATTATATCGCTCTTTTTACAATAATTACCCTATGTAGTCTCATCTACTCAGTAATTCTACATTCACGATCTGATTGGAATTTTGGATCGGCTTTTTATGCTCTTTATGGTTTTACGGCTATGAGTATAGCTCTTTATGGCATCTTTGGTTTGCCAAGGGTTTATCTGCTTCTTTCTCTTCAGAGCCTTTTGGTTGTTTCTATGGCTTTGTGGTTTCGCAACAGGTTAATTATAGTAATGAACAGTCTGCTCTTTCTCACCATCCTTTTGATATACCTTTTCTCGTCAAGATACATTTCGGGCGTAAATTTTAGTTTTGTATTTGTTGCCCTTATTTCTGCAAGAATAATCAACTGGAAGAAATCACGATTAAATATCAGGACAGACATTATAAGAAATCTTTATATGATTGAAGGATTTTTAATGATGCTTTTAGCATTGCTACTTGCAGTCCCTAAACAATTTGTAACATTTTCATGGACGATGGCTGCACTTCTTTATTTTATTATAAGTCTATTGCTGAAAAATATAAAATACAGATATATGGCACTGGCAACAATGATTTGTTCCGCATTTTATCTGTTCATAATTGACCTTGCCAGGATTGAATTAATTTACAGGGTTTTAGCCTTGCTTTTTCTGGCTGTTATTTCCATTGGTATTTCAATTTACTATACTAACCGTGTAAAAAAATCCGGTTAAATGATGTCAGCTCATAGTTCTTGGCATATTCCTTTCAATAAATTTTATGCATTTGAAAAAATACTTTTAATTTGTATTCTCTTTATAATCAGTAAATGAAAAATTGTTGTTTTTTGTTTTTTTTGCTTCTGGTTTGTCTTGGTGGATGTAAAACAACAAAACCCGTTGTTGAGAAAAACCAGGTGGAAACCACAAAGCTGCCTCTTGTGGCTGATGTTGCTCCTCCTGCAGTAGATTATCATGATCAGACTCTTTGGATTCTCGGTTATTTTAATCCTGAAAGATTAACCCATTATCCTTATTCAACATGGTACCTGAAGGGATTTGATGATTACCAGTTAAATACAGATGCTCTGAATAAATTGCTTGATATCAACAAGGACGAGCTCTCCATAAAAATTGTTATGGGGATCTGGTGTCCCGACAGCAGGAGAGAGGTTCCCCGGTTTATGAGGGTTCTGGATGCATGGCAATTTCCGTTAACAAAAGTAACTTTTATTGGAGTAGATGATGCGAAACAATCGCCGGTAGGAGAATATCTGAAACTCAATATAGAAAGGGTTCCTACATTTATTCTTTATAAAAATAATATTGAGGCCGGACGCATCATTGAAAATCCTACGACGTCTTTAGAACAGGATATGGTTAACATCCTCACAGGAATGAATAATAATAAATAATTAAATGTCATGGAAGAGGTAAGAAAAAATTCGGGTCAAAACCTTGGAATCGCAGCTTTGATAACAGCTATTATAACATTTGTCCTCGCAGTTATTCCCTGTATAGGCCTGATAGCAATCATCCCGGGAATTATAGCTATTATACTTGCATCAGTCGGTATTTCCCAGGCTAACCGTAACGACTCACCAAGAGGTGTTGCTTTAGCCGGATTAATTATTGCGGTAATTGCTTCGATGATATCATTTTCACAGATCTTCGTCGCAGGCAAGATAGTCAGTCATGGAGATAAATGGCCATCGAGCATTCAGAACATCGTGAATGATGTGCAGAACAATGTTACTAAAGAAATTGATGACGCAAATGTCTCTATTAAAGTTGAAAGTAACGGCAATAAGGTGGAAATAAATACTAACCCCAACAAAAAGGAACAGGAGCAGAAACTTGAAGATCTTGAAGGAGGAAACACTCATAAAGGGGATAGTCTTCAGAAACATGATACTACTCAAAAACATGTTGTTGAACGCAGGAAAAAATAGTAACCGATTTAATCTTAAGGGAAGGATATGGAGTGAACCTTACCTCATTATCAACATAATTTTTGCCGGGGTAATATTGCTGATTTTTGCTTACTCCGGCTTTTTTTCTCCTGATAGGGATAACTACCCGGTGATTTGTATTCAGGAAAAACTCACGGGTAAACCTTGTGTCTCCTGCGGACTGTCTCATAGTTTTTCTTTGATTGTCAGGGGGAGAGTTGCCGAAGCATACACATGGAATCGATATGCGATGAGGATCTTCCTTTTTTTTGCAGCTCAGCTTGCTCTGAGAGTGGCATTTTCAATATTCTACCTTAAGTATGCCGACACAAGGAAACAATTGATGATTGTCGATAGCATCGGATCGGGGATTATCTTTTTTGTGGCATTCTGGCCGTTTATAGTCAATATTTTTTCAGGAATTCTAACTTGAAATCAATTAACCAATAATCACACAAAGGGCTACACAAAGTACTCAAAGAGTATGGGAAACTGTTTCTCTGTGCGCCTCTGTGTTTTCTCTGTGTATCTCCGTGAAAGTTCTTTGTTTTTAATTATTTCGAGAGCCGCTAAGCAGGACACGAAAAAGAGTTGAAAAATAACGGAAGGCAGAGTCAATCCCCAATATCACCCAGAATATCATATAATAAGCTGCTCTCGAAACCCTTTGATAACCCGAACCGAAGTAATTTGGCCTTCAGATCCAACTGGTTCTTAGCTTTTATGGCTCGTGTGTGGCCCTGTAAAAGCCCCCGCAGAAAATTGACATAATATTCATGATCTATTGAGTTAAGAGCGGGCCCAATAATTTCAGACGGGAGTTTCTTGCTTTTCAGATGAGCAGCGATCTTGACTTTACCCCATTTATTGTATTTAAATTTATCTCTGACAAATGCTGTCGCATACCTTGCTTCATTTATGAAGTTTTCCTTAATCAGAATAGCAATGATTTTTTCGACATCATCATTTCCAACTCCCCATAGCATTAATTTCTTTCGGATATCATCTCTGCAGAGTTCCTTCCTGGAACATTGGGCCATTGATTTATTCAGAGAAGCTTTAAATAATTCATTTTCTGACATTTTTCCTCGCTTTTATAATTCTTTCCTTGCCATTAATATCCAAAACAATTTCTTCTTCATAATAATTAAATGATTGAAGCAACTGAATCATTTTGTTCCCCATTGCTTCATTTATTTCAAAATACAACCATCCATCAGGTAAAAGAACTTTGTCGGCGACAGAAAGGATGGCCTTATAATATATCAGAGGATCAGCGTCATTAACAAATAATGCCTGGTGAGGTTCAAAACCGAGTACATTTTTGTTCATCATTAGCTTTTCCGAATTACGCACATAGGGAGGATTACTTACAATAATACCTGCTTTGCTTATGGCTTCGCTATTGAAATCGAAAATGTCTCCCTGTATAAATGTGACCGTTGATTTATTTATTCTGGCATTTTCCCTGGCAACCAGGATTGCATCACTGGAGATATCCACCCCTGTAATATGCGAATCCGGCAGATTGACTGCCAGAGCAATAGCTATACAACCTGAACCTGTCCCAAAGTCAATTATATTTCCGTTGAATCCGGCGTTTTCCCTTATTATGAGATCCACAAGCTCCTCTGTTTCGGGGCGAGGAATAAGTGTTGAACTGTTAACTTTTATGGTACAATTATAGAATGTTGTTTCACCAAGGATATATTGAATTGGTTTGCCGGTTTTAAGCTCTTTTGCTATTTTAATAATCTTTTCTGCCTCCTCAGCTGTGACACTGTAACTGCTGTCATATAACTGATGCAACTTTGTTGTTTGCATCACAGTCTTAATCAGTATATCAGCAAGGGATCTTATTTCTCGTTCAGTATAAACATTTTTAAGTTCCTTGCTAAGAAAAAATCTGATATCTTTTATTGTTTGTATCTTAACACCCATAAGTCAAATTTAGTATTTTCGCCGAAATGGAAGAGACAGATGATATTAAATTCATGCGAAGGTGTCTTGAACTTGCCTCAAAAGCTGAAGGCCTGACTTATCCTAATCCTTTGGTAGGTTCTGTAATCGTTTATGATGGAAAGATATTGGGTGAGGGTTATCATCTGAAATCGGGTGAACCACATGCAGAAGTTAATGCTATTAATTCTGTTAAAGATAGATCAAAGCTGAAATTCTCAACTCTTTATGTCAACCTGGAACCATGTTCTCATTATGGTAAAACTCCCCCTTGTGCGGATTTTATTCTTTCCAATGGAATACCACGTGTAGTGATCGGAACAATTGATACAAGTGACAAAGTATCGGGGAAAGGAGTAAAAAGACTCAGAGATGCCGGATGTGAGGTAGAAACCGGAATTCTTGAGACAGAATGCAGACGGTTGAACAGACGGTTCTTTACCTTTCATGAAAAAAAAAGACCATATATTATACTTAAATGGGCGCAAAGCGCTGATGGATTCCTCGATATTCTCAGATCTGAATATCACCGCATAGAACCTACCTGGATAACAGGTAAGCCGGAAAGAGTACTTGTTCATAAATGGAGAGCATCTGAACAGGCTATTCTTGTCGGTGCAGGGACAGTGAGAGCAGATGAGCCGAGGCTTAATGTGCGGGAATGGAAGGGTCCTGATCCACAAAAGATTATTCTTAGCAGTTCGGGATCTGTCAGTTTAGGCTCATCAGGATTTGATCCTGGAAATAAGGTGATTGTATTTACACATAATGAAAAAGCTGATATTAATGGCGCTGTAATGGTAGTTCTTAAAAAAGAGATGTCATCTGCAGTTCAAATCGTCGACTACCTTTTCTCTTCGGGCCTTCAATCATTATTTATTGAAGGCGGGGCAGAAGTACTTAATCATTTTATCACAACTGGGTTTTGGGATGAAGCCCGCATTTTCACCGGGAACGATTCTTTTAAAGCAGGAGTAAGGGCTCCTCAGATAAGCGGGATATTATTTTCAAAGTCACTGTTCAGCGGTAGTTCTCTCGAAGTATATTTAAAGGATGGAAGTTAGAAGAGATTGATTATTAGAAGAAATATTGCTATTTTTGATTTATTGCAGAGTAATTAACTTTAGTTCAGATGATATGAAGAAGCGAGTATTTTTAATGGCAACCATAATGTTTATGGTAGCAATGAGTTCTTTTGGACAAAGTGCCAGGAAGTCATACAAAGCAGGACTGGAGTTCATGGATAACCTTAAATATTCTGACGCTATCGAGCAGTTTACAAGTGCCATAGGGCTGGAACCTTCAAATCCTGACTATTATTATGTCAGGGGGCAGGCTTATGAAAAATTGTCAAAATTTACTGAGGCTAAAGCCGATTTTGAAAAAGCATTGGTTTTTGCGCCAAAAGACGTAGATGCTATGATAAGTCTTGGTGCTGTTAATAATAAGCTGGGCTTTTTTGAAGAAGCGCTGAAGATTCTTAACCATGTAAGTGCAATTGCCGGTCGAAATACCAGGGTCCTTCCTGAAAAGGTGATTACTCTTTATAACCTGAAGAGATACGACCAGGCGCTTCAGACCTCCGATACAGCAATAGTTATTAAAGATACGCCTATTGATTTTTATTGGCGGGGACTTATTTATAGAAGACTAAACAATAGTGCCCTCGCAGAAAAGGAATTAAGGAAATCAATATCTAAAGACAAAAAACTTGCTGAACCAAGAATTGAGCTTGCTGATCTTCTTATTCCCTCCAATCCAAAAGAAGCTATGGATCAGTGCAATGAAGTAATTAAATATAACGACAGGAATACTGCAGCATATATTGAGAGGAGTAAGGTCTATAAAAAAACCCTCGATTATCCCAGTGCAATAAATGATATTTCGAAAACCATTGTTATCGACCCGGAAAATGCCTCTTTTTATTTTGAAAGAGGACTTTGTTATCAGGAATTTAATCAGCACTCAAATGCAATAAACGATTTTTCAAAAGCCATTTTGCTTAATACTTCTAATAATATGGAGGATCCCGATGTTTACTATAAACGGGCCAAATCGTATGAGGAAATTATGGATTATGATAAAGCCAGAGCCGATTATAACCATATTACATTTCTTTCGAAGTATGATGAGAAAGCTAGAGAGATGCTTGACCTTTCTCAGAAGAGATTATATGAACTAAACCGCGAAACTGACGCTCCCGAAATAGCAGTTGTAAGTCCGGTCCCTATAAAAGATACAGTAGAAATCAAGGGAGATAAAACTACCCTTCTTATCTCTGGTACTCTTAAAGATAAAAGCAAGATTAAATCATTTACAATTAATAATGAGCCTGTTATGCTGGTGGAAAAAAACGGCAAATCTGATTTTCTGGCAAATATCAATCTTACAGGTACCGATAAAATTATTTTTTCCGCCAAGGATGATTATGATAATGAGAAAGTGCTGAATTATACTCTTAAGCGTACTGAAATTAACCCTCCTAAAATAATGATAATCGCTCCGTATACAACTGAGGAAGGGCAGGTCTTGCTTGATACAAAAACACCGAATATTGCAATACAAGGTAAAATTTCAGATGAAAGTCCTATTAAATCAATTACAGTTGGAGATTTTACAGCGAGCTATAATCCAAACGAATTAAATCCTGCTTTTACTGCCACTCTGAACGTTTCTGATCTGAACAAGTTCACTGTGGTTGCAGAAGATATCTATGGTAACAGGCAGGAAACAGAATTTGTACTTAACAGAGAGGCAGCGGGAATTGCTGCTACTAATCCTATGGGAAGAACCTGGGTTGTTTTTATTGAAAATTCCAGTTATGAAACATTTGCCAGTCTCGATGGCCCCATAAAAGATATCAGTACAATGCAAAGGGCACTGGCTAATTATGATATTCATAATATAATTCATAAAAAGGACATGACCAAAGCGGAAATGGAGAGATTCTTCAATATTGAACTCCGCGACCAGGTAAAGAAAAACCAGGTCAAATCCTTAATGGTTTATTATGCGGGTCATGGAAAATATATAAATGATGTAGGATACTGGATCCCTGTTGATGCAAAACGCGATGATGAATTCACCTATTTTAATATCAATGCATTAAAAGCAGGTTTACAGGGTTACAGCGATGTGGTTGTTCATACACTTGTGGTTTCTGATGCCTGCGAATCAGGACCAGGTTTTTATTCTGCATCACGGAGCGCGAATGATGCTCCGACCTGCGATAATACTCTGATGACAGGCTCTAAGTCAGCACAGGTTTTTTCTTCGGCAGGAGAAGCATATGAACTTGCATCTGATAATTCAAAGTTTGCCGCAACATTTGCAAGTACACTCATGAACAATAAAAATGCCTGTATTCCTATTGAAACAGTTGTAAAATATGTGACTGCAGCTGTTTCGGCCAATAACGGGCAAAAACCCAAGTTTGGGAATATACAGGGTCTGGAAGATGATAATGGAACCTTTTTCTTTATTACCAAATAGTATCCAGTATGTCAGCCAGATTATTAATTAAGAGCCAGGTAAAAGTATTTGCCTGGCTATTACTTTTTTTATCTGGCTTTCACTTACCTGTTTATGCACAAAAGTATTTTTTTGATAATTACAGCAATAAACAAGGTCTCAGCGAACAAAAGGTTTATACCCTTCTCCAGGATTCAAAAGATTTTATCTGGCTTGGAACAGCAAACGGACTTTCGCGGTTTGACGGAAAAAAGTTTGAAAATTTCTCATCGCGTGACAATCTTGCTTCAGGCGGGGTACAGGCTATTTTTGAAGATACTCTCGGTTATATCTGGTTTGGACATTTAAATCCCGGTGGTATTTCGCGTTACGATGGCCGGATCTTTGAACAGGCAGCATTTGACTCAATTAAAATAACCGGAGATATTACCAGTATTATTCAGATAAATGATAAAATCTGGTTCACGTCCACAAATGACGGTGCAATCCAGGCCGATTTCCCAATAAAAGACATGAAACATATAAAAGCCAGGCAGTTTAGAGGCAAGGCAGGCCTGAGTGACAGGGTTTACGGTGCAAATCTGAAGAGAGACAAATCATATATATGTATAACTGATGTAGGCTTAAGGAAATACAACAAAGGGGATAAGAAGTTTGAAAACTACAGGATGCCCCATATGACTACCTATTTTAACACCACTTGTCTTCTTGAAGACAGAGATGGGAATCTCTGGTTCGGAACCGACAAAGGAGGTCTTTATAAGTATATTATGTCGGAAAGCAGGATGGAAGTAATTGACCTGCCAAAAAAAGGGGTACATAGCAACACTGTCTCCTGTCTGACAGAGGACAGCAAGGGTCGTGTCTGGGTTGGAACCTTTGGTGGTGGAATAGTTGTTTTTGATAATGTTACAATGAGAAATTTTAATGCCGATAATGGTCTTAAGGCTTCAAAAATTTATGACATAATTGAGGATGTTGAAGGTAATATTCTTATTGCTGATCAGGATAATGGTCTGACAATATTTAAAGGAGATGCATTTGAAACTATCAGCGAAAAGGAAATACTGCCTGATCCCAATGTAAATGCAATCTATAGAGATACAACGGGGTCGATATGGTTCGGTACAAACGGAGGTATTACCCGTTATTATCCTGATTCTGGAAGAAAACCTGATTTCTTCAATAGTAAGAATAACCCTGTTTGCGACGATATCAGGTTTTTAAGGAAAGACATGTATGGGAATCTCTGGATCGGATCTAATAACCGGGGAGTGGTGCAATACAACCTCAAGACTTCTAAATTTGAAGATCAGCCATATATTAACTCGAAGCTGATCCAGGGAGTACAGGTAAAAGCAATGGAAATTGATAAAAAAAACAATCTTTGGATCGGTACATTAAACGGGCTGGTTGTAGGCACCATAAATGAGCAGAATTTCAAACCGTATAATTTTATTGACAGTCTTATAGTTGGAAAGATTTCAGCACTTTACTCTGATCAGTATGGCAATATGTGGATTGGAACCGAAAGTATGAAAGGGCAACCGGGTCTGATTAAATATGATTCATTCAAAGATGATTTTAAAAGAGTGCCGGCCTTATCCGGGATAATACCGAGGACATTGGTTATGGACAGAGAAGGTGTTTTGTGGATCGGAACAAACGAAGGATTGAAAGCATTCAGAAATGATTCTATTGTCTTGAATATATCCAAGAATGACGGACTCTTGTCTAACAATATAAATCTGCTTATGGTAGGCGATGATGGCAGTATTTACATCGGTACAAACAATGGGCTGAACAGGTATTTTCCGGAGAGCAGGAGGATATTTTCTTATACAGAAAAAAATGGATTTACCGGTATTGAAACAAAGCCAAACGCTGTATTTAAATGCCCCGGTGGCGACTTGTGGTTTGGTACAGCTAATGGGGCAATACATTTAAATCCTGCTGAATCGTCGACCCGGAATATTGAACCTCTAACGCATATTATGGATATGCAGGTGAACTTCAAAACACGGGCGATGATCCAGGGTCAAAAGCTAAATTACAACGAGAAATCGGTTTTATTCGACTATTATAGTATTTGTCTCACAAATCCGGATGTCGTACGATATAAGGTTAAACTTGAAGGATATGAAACTGAATGGGAGCCGGTGACTGACCGCACGAGAGCAAATTTTTCAGCTCTGCCTCATGGTAAATATACATTCAATGTAATAGCCAGTAATAGTCAGGGAATATGGAACAGTAAACCTGTTTCATATCATTTTGTAATAAAACCACCCTTTTATCAGACATGGTGGTTCATTATTCTGGCAGTAATATCAATTGTAATAATTATTGCAGTTTATATTAAAATAAGGGAGCAAAACCTGCGAAAAGAGAAAGTAATCCTCGAGAAAAAGGTCAAAGAAAGAACCGCAGAGGTAGTTCAGAAGAGTATGGAAATAGAAGAGAAAAACAGAGATATAACAGCCAGTATAAGATATGCTGAACGGATACAAAGGGCCATGCTGCCGAATGAAGATACGTTTAAAGAAACATTTGTGCTTTTCATGCCAAAAGATATTGTGAGCGGTGACTTTTACTGGATGTATGATAACGGTGACTTGCAGTTCATTGCTGTGGTTGACTGTACGGGTCATGGTGTTCCTGGAGCCTTTATGTCGATTATTGGTCATAATTCCCTTAATAAAATTGTAAGAGAATATGGGTTGACCCGTCCTTCGGCTATTATAGACCAACTCAATATTGAGGTAATGAAGGCTCTTATGCAACGTCATGAAAAGGCAATAACCGATGGGATGGATCTTGCCCTGATAGCTTTCAATAAAAAGACTTTTACACTGGAATTTGCCGGAGCATTTAATCCTTTGTATGTTGTGAGAAAAGGAGAGGTAATTCTCTACAGGGGTGACAGATACCCTATCGGAATGACATCAATGGTTGAGAGGAAGAACTTTACTAATCAGGTTGTGGATATTCAACCGGGAGACATGGTATATATGTGTTCCGACGGTTATGCCGATCAGTTTGGATCTTCTGCAGTTAAAAAGTATAAGTCGGCTAATGTAAAAAAGCTTCTTTCGGAGATATGGAATCTTTCCGTAAATGAGCAAAAAGACCGGCTTGAGAGAGAGATTCTGGACTGGAAAGGAGATCTTGATCAGGTGGATGATATTTTGTTTGTCGGCACTAAAATCCCTGAAAATTAGATCCTGGCGATACTTCGTGGATTCCTGTGCCAGGTCTTTGTTTTGCCAAGAAGCTCTATTACTTCCTGAGGAGTATCGGCTATCTCCCACATTCCTTTATGTTCATATCTGAGAAAATTTCCCGATACCATATGTTCTAAAAAATCAATGAAAGATCTATAAAAGTTCAGAGTATTAAGGATAATGATCGACCCTTCGTATAATCCAAGCTGTCTTAAAGTCATTGCTTCGGTCAGTTCTTCAAGAGTGCCGACTCCTCCGGGCAAAGCAACTATAGCATCAGCCATTTCAAACATTTTCTTTTTTCTCTCACCCATATCTGAAGTGACTATCATTTCGCTTACATGAGAATGATCCCATCCTTCATCTTTCATGAATGACGGAATTACACCGGTAATTTTTCCTCCGTTCTCAAGAACTGCATCAGCGAGACTCCCCATCAGACCTATTCCCCCCCCTCCATAAACAACATCCATTTTAGCTTTTGCAAGCAGTAATCCAAGGGTTGAAGCGGCAGTGGCATAATCGTTGTCAATACGGCTGCTCGAAGATGCGAATACACAAACTGTCATAGTCGTCTATTAAAAAGGCCGTTTGAGATTACCCGAACGGCCATATTAGATGAGATTATTTTTTAAATAAGAGCATTCAGTTTTACGACAAAATTGTTCTTGGGAACTGCCCCAACCTGTTTATCTGCTATTTTCCCATCCTTGAAGAAAAGTACTGTAGGAATGTTTCTGATACTGTACTTAGCAGAAACGCCAGGACAGCTATCCACATCGCATTTTGCCACGAGGGCTCTGCCTTCATATTCGTGTGAGATCTCTTCCATAATAGGACCAACCATTCTGCATGGGCCACACCATTCAGCCCAGAAATCTACTACAACAGGTTTATCAGATTTGAGAACCAGATCATCGAAGTTATTATCATTTACCTCTATTGCCATAATATTTTATTTTAAAATAATTTTAATAAATGCAGATTGCAAAGATAGCTAATTAACTTTAAAATCTATTCCAGGTTGGTCTTCAAGATAGGAGAGTAACTCGTTATTCAATCTGATCCTGAAAGTTCTGGAGAACATAGGCAATGAAATTTTATCGTCAGAATCAATGAAAAGAAATTTGAGCTCTGTTTCTCCCTTGTGTTCATTAATCAGTATCTTCAGATTGTTAATCATTTCATTATCGATATTTTCAGGGTCGATTTTCAGAGTTACTGTTTTAATAAGTTCATCTTTGACACTTGACAGCAGATTAATAGTTTTTATCTTGAATTCAATTTCCTCTTCTTTATACTTCCGTTTCTGAACCCGCCCTTTTACCAGAAGATAATAGCCAACGATAAAGAACTTGCTGTTTTCTATATAGTCTTTGTCAAAAAGCATAAACCGGAAAGAATCGGAATAATCCTGCAATGTAAAGGAACCATAAGGTTTCCCGTTTTTCCCGATGCCGGTCCTTATATCTGTTACCATCCCTGCAACAGTAACATCACGATCGAGATATTCGCGGAGGTTTTGTAAATCTGCCAGGGTTGCTGTTGTGAAAGTATTTATCTCAAGTTTAAAATCATCAAGAGGATGAGATGACAGATAGATGCCTATTACCTCTTTTTCCCTGTTAAGCTTTTCCAGTTTAGGCCAGTCAGGACAAAAGGCAGGTTCCGGTTTAATCATGTCAAATCCGCCTGTTTCTCCGAAGAGTGACTGTTGATTTGAACTCTTTACGCTCCTGGAATTGTTGCCGTATCTTATAAGACTTTCAATAAAGCTTGATCCTTTCGTATCGAGTGAGAAATACTGTGCCCTGGTTATTTTTGGAAAACAGTCAAAGGCGCCGGCAACTGCCATTGCTTCGAGGTTTTTTTTGTTAACAGAGTTCAGGTTTACTCTTTCAACAAGATCATAGATATCGGTATACATGCCATTCTTTTCTCTCTCTTCGATTAATTGAAGAACGGCACTTTCGCCAACTCCTTTTATTGCTCCTAACCCGAATCTAATATTACCATCCTTATTTACAGTGA
>DCFT01000038.1 GCA_002319885.1 Bacteroidales bacterium UBA1797 | reverse complement strand
ACTGCTTTCAGACAGTCATCATAATTGCGGATATCTCCTTCAACAAGCTTAAAGTGAGGATTATCAGAAAATGTTTTCAGGTTCTCCCTCTTTCCTGTCGAAAAATTATCAAGACAAATAACTGTATTTTCAGATAGCAAAAAGGACTCTACAAGATTTGAACCTATAAAACCTGCACCGCCGGTAATCAACACTCTTTTATCCTTTAAGACTCTTTCCATCAGTAATTGAAAAAACAATATTACAAATTTTAACAGAATTTACAGTCATGAAAATTGCCCAATTTAAAACAACCGGAGTATTTCACTCAAAATAAATTCGGCGGCTTTCCCATCGCCGTAAAACCCAGGATATTTAAAATCTGTATCAGAGTCCATAAAATTCAGAAACTCCTTTCTTATCCTGGCTGATGCAGCGCCAACAAGTTTTGCCGTTCCATTATTCACCAGTTCAATCCATTCAGTTTCCTCCCTCAGTACAAGGCAAGGCTTCTTAAAGAAATGTGATTCTTTTTGCACTCCTCCCGAATCAGTCACAATTATCCTGCAATTTTTCTCCAGAAGCGTCATTTCAAGAAATGACACAGGAAGAATGATTTTAACATGCGAACAGTGTTTTAGGTCATCATAAAAGTCCTTGAGCCTGGTTTTTAGTGTATTAACAGTCCTTGGATGTAATGGCATTATAACAACTATATCCTTTTCCTCTGCCAGTTCTTTAAGTGTAAGGAGTATTTCTTTAAGACGTTCTATATCATCTGTATTTGTATCTCTGTGTATTGTTGCCAGGACATAATTATTTTTTACAAGTCCGGATTCATTTAGAAATCCTGCTTTCTTTTTTTCAGCCAGTTCTGCAAAAAACAATGTATTATCGTACATTATGTCTCCTGTAAGATAGATTTTAGGATTATTTATGGTATATGGAGGAGCATTTTCAGGTCTGAAACCTTCGGACATCAGGTTTTTTAAAGCAGCATTTGTAGGAGCGAAAAGAAGAGTTGATGAATGATCACTCACAATTCTGTTTAATTCTTCAGGCATTAATTTATTGAACGATCTTAGTCCCGCTTCTATATGAATTACCGGGAAATGCAGTTTAGCTGCAGCTAATGCTCCTGCCAGCGTCGAGTTTGTATCACCATAAAGTAAAACACAATCGGGCTTCTCTTTCAGCAGTATCTCTTCAATGCCTGCAATCATAAGCGACGTCTGTCGCCCATGACCAGCAGAACCTACACCTAAATTATATTGAGGCTTTTGAATTTCAAGTTCATCGAAAAAGACTTCCGACATCTCTTTATCATAGTGCTGACCTGTGTGTACAATAATTTCGGAAATATCGTTTGAGAAATGAACCCTAATGGCCCTGCTGATAGCGGAAGCTTTTATTATTTGCGGTCTGGCTCCTACTATATTAATAAGTTTTATTTTCGGCATTGAATCTTCAGGTTTTATCAGGCTCCAAAGATAAAAAAAGAATTGCTCAATCAAAGTGATATAATGCAGATAGGGTGTCTAAATGTGCAGACACCCCATCTATATGCTCATTATATTGAACAAATTTTTATTTTGCGTAATTCACTGCTCTTGTCTCGCGAATGACTGTAATTTTTATTTGTCCGGGATATGTCATCTCATTCTGTATTTTACGGGCGATTTCAAAAGAGAGACCTTCAGCTTCTTTATCAGTCACTTTTTCAGCTCCTACAATAACACGCAGCTCCCTTCCTGCCTGTATTGCATAAGTCTTCATTACACCCGGATACTGGAGTGCCAGTGATTCAAGTTCCTTTAATCTCTTAATATATGATTCTACCACCTCGCGCCTGGCTCCAGGACGAGCTCCGGAAATTGCATCACAAACCTGAACAATAGGGGCAATTAGTGTTGTCATTTCTGTCTCGTCGTGATGAGAACCAATAGCGTTACATATTTCAGGTTTCTCCTTGTACTTTTCTGCCATCTTCATTCCTAAAATTGCATGTGGCAATTCAGGTTCGTCATCAGGAACTTTGCCAATATCATGAAGAAGACCAGCTCTCTTTGCCAGCTTGGCATTCAATCCTAGTTCAGCAGCCATAATAGAACAAAGGTTTGCTACTTCACGTGAATGCATAAGCAGGTTCTGACCATATGACGAACGGTATTTCATTTTACCAATTAACCTTATAAGTTCGGGATGTAATCCATGTATCCCCAGATCAATTGTAGTTCTTTTTCCCACCTCAAGAATTTCTTCCTCTACTTGTTTACGTGTCTTCTCAACCATTTCTTCAATTCTTGCAGGGTGAATCCTACCATCGGTAACGAGTTGATGCAGTGCAAGTCGTGCAACTTCCCTCCTGATTGGGTCAAAAGCAGAAAGGACAATAGCTTCCGGTGTATCGTCAACAATAATCTCAACACCGGTTGCGGCTTCGAGGGCACGGATATTTCGACCTTCGCGGCCGATTATACGACCTTTCATTTCGTCTGACTCTATATGAAATACCGTCACGGCATTCTCTATGGCATTCTCAGCTGCAACCCTCTGAATTGTCTGAACAACAATTCTTTTAGCTTCCTTGTTGGCAGTCATTTTTGCTTCATCAAGAATCTCATTGACGTATGACATTGCACCAGTTTTTGCTTCCTCCTTAAGTGATTCAATAAGATGGTTTTTTGCTTCTTCCGCCGAAAATCCGGAAATTGACTCAAGTTGTTCAACCTGTTGTTTATGAAGACGAGCAAGTTCTTCTGATTTTTTATCAATCAGTTCAAGTTGTGAAGTGAGGTTTCCCCTTATAGCATCAATTTCATTTTTTTTACGCTGAGCCTCTTCAATTTTTTGCGACAAAGACTGCTCTTTCTGTGCAATCCTGTTTTCTGCCTGGCTTATCTTACTGTTTTTTTCATTTATAACTTTCTCATGTTCAGTTTTAAGCTGAAGAAATCTCTCCTTTGCCTGCAGAATTTTCTCTTTGCGTATAACTTCTGCTTCAGCTTCAGCTTCACTTATTATCTTTTTGCTTTTATTTCTAAGCGCCAATTGCCAGATAAAGTATGAGGCACCAAAGCCTAAAACAAGGGCTGTAACGACCAACAGCCCGGTAGTCAGATTTCCTATTATTAATGTCATCATAAATTGTATTTTATATATATATATTAATAAAAAACCCGCAAAGTTCCTCCAGATTTTATAAAACCCCATGTCTGAATGGCTGGAGCTACTAATTCAGTTTGAACTTCCACTGTCCCGCTTTCGCGGGATCCCGACGAATCGGGATGAGGCCTGTTCTACCTGAACTAAGAGTCGCTCCAAAGTTTTAACTGTTGAGTTTCAAAAATGAATGAAGAAACAATGCGGGCAATTCAATTTTCTATTTTAAAGAACGCTGTTACTCTTTTATATCAAGAACTGAATCAATCTTTTGTATCAGTTCTTTCAAGGCATCGGGAAGATAATCTTTTTCAAGCTTTTCTTCATCTTCTGTGAGTTTAATCACATATTGCAGGGAAGCCATAGCTAAAAAATCCTGCACATCCTTATCAGTGTACCTCTGTTTGTACTGCAGCACTTTCTCGTTTATCATCCTGGCTGCTTTTCTGATCTTCTCCTCATTCTCCCTTTCTACCTTCAATGGATAATATCTGTCCGCCACATTAACCCTGATTGAAAGCTTATCATCCATTGTTATATATTATCTGTTTAAAAGAGCAACACATCTGTCAATTTCCCGCACCAGTTCGGTAATTTTTTTCTTCGCTTCCAAAGCGTTTTCACCCTCACCTAACAATGCTCCTGATAATTTAATTCGCTCGTATTTAATTTCCAATTCTTTCAATTTATCTTCCTTGTCATGAAGCTGGCCTTTTAATACTTCATTCCCGCTTTTAAGTTCCTGTACTTCATTTCTCAGATTATTATACCGGTCTAACAATTCATCGAGTCTTCTGTTTAATGTTATTAATTCTTCGTAACCCTGACCAGACATAATAAAATCTTTAGTACAAAATTAACATTGTTAATGATATTTTCAAAAAATTGACTGAAATAGTTTGCCTTAACCAACCAGAAACATAGCTTTGCACCTCTGAGTTTAAAAATATTTAGCATTATGATTCTGATCCGATTTTTCATTTTTAGTATATTGTATTTTAGTACCTTAGATGATGTTCCTAAAGATAAATCCATTTTTATATCACCTTTAAAGATTCCTCAATTATTATCCGCGAACTTTGGCGAATTAAGAATTGACCATTTTCATTCGGGATTAGATATTAAAACTCAGGGTGTTACCGGCAAAGAGGTAGTTGCTGCGGCTGATGGATATATCTACAGGATAAGCATTACTCCGGGAGGATTCGGTAATGCACTTTATATCAGACATCCTTCCGGATACTCAACTGTTTACGGACATCTCGATAGATTTACTCCTGAAATAGAGAAGTATGTAAGAGATCAGCAATACGAAAGGAAAAGTTTTCAGGTAACGTTGTTTCTTTCAAAAGAAAAGTTCCCGGTTAAACAGGGCGATCTCATTGCATATTCTGGAAATTCAGGGGGATCAGGTGGTCCTCACCTTCATTTTGAAATAAGAAAATCAGACAGTGAAAAACCTATCAATCCTCTACTTTTTAATTTTGACATGACAGATAATATCAAACCTGTTATTGAAAAGCTTGTCATATATCCCATCAACAGGCATACGCTTATTAATAATCAAAATTCAGAGAAAGTAATAAATGTCACAGGGGGAAATGGTGTTTATACGCTCTATCCTGGAAACGCTATACCGGTAAGCGGCCTCGCAGGATTCGGTATTAAAGCATACGACAAGCTTAATAATAGTCCGAATAAATGTGCAGTATATTCAATTGAACTGGTAATTGACAGTACTTCTGTTTTTAAGTATGTAATGAACGGTTTTTCATTCGATGAATCTAGATATGTTAATAGTCACATTGACTATGAGACCTACATGAAGGAAAACGTATATATTGAAAGAGCATTTTTACTGCCAAATGATAAGCTTAGTGTTTATAAAAATGTTATAAACAGAGGTTTATTCAATTTTAATGACAACAAAATTCATCAGGCTGAAATTATCGTAACCGATGCCAGTAATAACAGATCACTATTAACATTTAAGATTAAAGCTCAATCTGAAAAATCAAATACGATTAATGTTCCTGATAAAGGCATAAACGTGATGCCCTATGAAGAAAGGAACAGGTACTCAACAGAAAATATTTCAATAAGTATTCCTGAAGGTGCACTCTACGACACACTTTTATTTTCATACAAAAAAGAAAGGGGAAGCAGTGAGATGTTCTCTGACCTGCATTGTGTTCATAACGAACTGACACCAGTCCATAAAGCTTATACTCTATCAATAAAACCGACATCAATCCCTGAAGGGAAGAAATCAAAGTTACTGATTGTCAGGCTGGATAAGGATCAGAAAAAAACAGGTCTGAACGGTCAATGGGATAATGGGTATTTGAAACAGGATGTTCTGTCATTTGGAAGATACTATATCGGTATAGATACTATTGCACCAGCTATCTCAGCCATTGGACTGATTAATGGTTCGAATCTCAGAGGAACAAAAGAAATCAGGATCAGAATTACTGATGACTTATCAGGAATAAAGGCATATGAACCATTAATAGATGGAAACTGGGCCCTCTTTGAATATGATCAGAAAAACGATATGCTGATTTATAAATTCGATGAAACCAGGATCAAGAAAGGATCGAAACACATCCTGTCGCTGAAAGTTACTGACAATAAAGATAATAGCAGCTACTATAAATGTAGTTTCATATGGTAGATCCATACCTCATTTCTATAAAACATTATTTTTCATTTGTGTTACTGTAATTATTGCTTCATGTCTTTTTGTGGTTAAATACATTATTTTTTACTGCAAAGGATCACCAGTGATTTCGCAAAGGGCCACAAGGAGCACTCCATTTAATCAATAATTCTGACACATATGAAAGAATGTTAAATATTCCTAAAAGCCGGAAAACCTTGAAAATTTGATTATCTTTGGACCATTATGTAAACATTAATGTCTTTTAATTGTTAACATAGTTAAGTTCTAGTCCATATTATTTGTACCTCAGTTAAGATATCAGGCAGAATAAATCCTATTTGAAAAGTTCGTAAGTAATTCACAACGAACGAGGTGTGTCTCTTAACATTTCAAATACATTTATATAGATTACGATGGATGGAAACATTTTCGAATGTTTTTATTATGCAATTAAGGTTATCTTTAAAAGTAGAATGGTTACTGTAAATTATTATTAATTAATTGAATAGGACAAAATCATGCAAGAAAAAAAACAAACAGTTTTCAAAACTCCTGATATAACAAGAATGCAGGAAGTAGTAATAAATGCCAGAACAAAGATTTATATAGCAGTTGATGCAGATCCCGAAGAAGCAAGAAGCCGTTACTGGGCCAGACAGGATGCCAAGGGCAAGGTACTTCTTACACCTAAAAAAGTAGTTGTAAGCTAATAGCTATCAAGGCTTTATACATTGAAACTTAATATAATTCAGACGGATAAACCTTGTGGCTGATCATCTTATTGATACTATCAACTACAAATGGTTTATCTTCCCGGTAAGTTACACCGAACCATCTTTCATTGCTCATCAGAATCTTAATGGTGATCTCGCCATTTTTAACAAATTTATCAATTGATGTAGGAATGTCAAGTTCTGACTTAAGATCCATTCCATTTTTATCAATAAAGCTTTTAAATTCATCACCAAGGAATCGGTAGCATGAAGGTTTAAATCCCCACAGGTTCATTGAAACCACTTCATTTCCGGAAAACATTTGAAATGTCCCATCGGGTAGTGGAGCCTTTGCGCCCTCAGGTGTCTTCTCTATCTGCCGTGTTTCAACAATGTTTTTCAAAAGTCCGTCTGCTCCTACCCCACACACTCCTCTGTTTACATTCCCATGATCCGACAAAGTATTTCCCATCTTATATCCGACGATACAATAGCAATTAGGATCTGTATCATTAACAAGAAAATCATGCAGGATTTTAAATGATTCTACACCATAGTAGTCATCAGCATTTATGACTCCAAAAGGTTCATTGATCTTTTTTTCCGTAACAAGTATCGCGTGACTTGTTCCCCAAGGTTTTTGTCTTTCAGATGAGACTTTTGATCCATCAGGAAGATTTGTAATCTCCTGAAAAACATAATCAACCTCAATTTTACCTTTTAGCCTCTTTACAAAACGCTCTTTAACCTGATCCTCAATATCACGTCTGATTACAAATACAATCTTACCAAAACCAGCACGGATGGCATCATAAATTGAATAGTCAATTATCGTTTCACCGGAAGGTCCTACTTCATCAAGTTGTTTATTGCCACCATAGCGGGTTCCCATACCTGCAGCCAGAACTAATAGTGTTGGTTTCATAGTCATATTTTTTTTGTTTATACAATTATACAGAAAAAATATTTACTTTTATAATAATGCTTGACCCATAAATACAAAAAAATGATTTTCAGTCTTGAAATATGCGTTGATAATCTTGAATCAGCAATAGCGGCTCAAAATGCGGGTGCCACCAGGGTAGAGTTGTGCAATTGTCTTGCGGACGGAGGTACAACGCCTGGATTCGGTACTATATCCTCGGCAAGGAATAACCTGGATATAGGATTGCATGTAATTATCAGGCCCAGGGGAGGCGATTTCCTTTACTCTGATCTTGAGTTTGAAATAATGAAAAGGGATATAGATACCTGCGGTGCATGTGGAGTGGACGGGATTGTTATTGGAATGCTTAAACCCGATGGCAATATCGACATTCAGCGTACAGCAAAACTTATAGAAATTGCACGTCCGATGTCAGTAACCTTTCACAGGGCATTTGATATGTGCAAAGATCCTTTTAAGGGCCTTGAAGATGTAATAAAAACAGGAGCCGACAGGCTTCTGACATCGGGTCAGATGAATAATGCCAATGAGGGTACTGAACTGATTTGTCAGCTGATACTTCAGGCAGGTAAAAGGATGATTATAATGCCAGGATCGGGTATTAATGAATCGAATATAGTTCATATTGCCAAAAATACAGGTGCAAAAGAATTTCATCTTACAGGCCGGAAAATTATTGAAAGTGAAATGATCTTTAGAAGACAAAATATTTCGATGAATGGTACACAGGGCTATGATGAATTTTCAAGAAAAATTGCCGATCCCGATAAAATAAAAAACATAATCAGAATCCTCCGCGACCTGTAATTAATAGTTGTGAAACGGCAATCCAAATCCAAAACATGTGATTATTAACTGTTTTTAACATACTCCTGCCAGAGGTCATTCATTTATATGGCTGATTAACTGCAGCTTTATGCTCAATTAGGAATTTTGGAGTTTAATATAAAGCTGATATCTTTGAAGGCTTAAATTAAATACCGAATTCAATTTTATAAACAATAAACATTAACAATAAATTTAATTTTTCAGTATGAAAAAAATATTTTCTTTATTAATGGTAATACTGGTTTCAGGTTTTCTTTCTGTACCGAAAGCAAATGCCTGTACAAATTTTCTGGTAACTAAGGGAGCTTCTGTAAAAGGATCTACGATGATAACATATGCAGCAGACTCGCATCAGTTATATGGAGAATTATATTATTGGCCGGCTAGAGACTATCCTCAGGGCAGTATGGTTGATGTAATAGAGTGGGACACACGCAGGTATATGGGAAAAATAAGCCAGGTGGCTCACACATACTCAGTTGTCGGAAATATGAACGAGCATCAGCTGGCTATAGGTGAAACTACGTATGGAGGCATTGAGAGTCTTGTTGATACAACAGCAATCGTCGATTATGGAAGTCTTATCTATCTTACTCTGCAAAGGGCTAAAAATGCCAGGGAAGCTATAAAAGTTATGTCTGACCTTGTATCTGAATATGGCTATGCGAGCGAAGGCGAATCATTTTCGTTTGCAGATCCTAATGAAGCCTGGATATTTGAAATTATTGGCAAAGGACCAAATAACAGAGGTGCAGTATGGGTAGCTCGTCGTATTCCTGACGGCTATATTTCCGGTCATGCAAACCAGGCAAGAATACAGACTTTTCCCCTGGCAACCGGAAAAAAGAATAGTATTGCTATCACATCAAAGGAACTTAACAGAGTTTCAGAACCAAATATTGAATGTGTATACGCTTATGATGTAATCGACTTTGCCAGAAGCAAAAATCTTTTTAGTGGGAAAGATGCAGATTTCAGTTTCTCTGATACTTATAACCCTATCACCTTTTCAGGTGCCCGCTTTTGTGAAGCCAGGGTATGGTCTTTCTTCAAATCGGTTAACAGTGATATGTATCAGTATTTCAACTATATCTCAGGACATGATTTGACCAGGCGTATGCCTCTCTGGATTAAACCCGACCGTAAAATTTCCGATCATGATCTGATGAATTTCATGCGGGATCATCTGGAAGGAACACCTCTTGATATGAGAAAAGATATTGGAGCTGGTCCATTCGGACTTCCCTATCGCTGGCGTCCTTTGGACTGGAAACTATCTGACAGTGCCAATGCCCCCGTATATTGCAATGAAAGGACCACTGCCACACAACAAACAGGTTTCGTATTTGTAGCTGAATGCCGCAACTGGTTGCCTGATCCTGTCGGAGGTATTTTCTGGTTTGGTGTTGATGATGCAGCTACTACCGTTTTCAATCCGATATATTGCGGTATAACCCAAATCCCTGAATGTTTCAAGGTAGGAAATGGAGATATGCTTACTTATTCTCCAACTTCAGCTTTCTGGCTGTTTAATATGGTTGCAAATTTCTGTTACTCACGTTATGATTTAATGAGTGCTGATGCACAGAAAGTACAGAAACAACTGGAAACAAAATATATTGCTAATACTGATTCAGTTGATGCTGAAGCTCTAAAATTATCTGACAAAGATATGAATTCAGCCAGGGAGTATCTTACAAAGTATTCAGGAGAGATGGCTCAGAATACATTCAACAAATGGAAAACACTGAGTGAATATCTTCTTGTAAAATATATTGATGGCAACATCAAAAAAGAAAAAGACGGAAAATTTGAAAGAAACAAATGGGGTAATCCTGTAATGCCATTGCAGCCAGGATACTCAGAAGCATGGAAAAAATCAGTTGTTGAAGAAACCGGAGATAAGTTGCTTGAACCGGCAAAAGCTGATCATTAGCCATCAGATGAGGTTATGGCTAAGTCAAAGGTTAAGAGAGTGTCAGCGGTTTATAAATGATCCATGCCCTTATCTTCAAGCTCTACCTCATCCTTAACGGATTATTGTTGAAATCTTTTTATGTAAGGATGCGGATTATCAAAATTTTATTTGTAAGTTTGCGACCTGATTTTTGAAAAGAAACTGAGAACACAAAATACTTTGCGAGATGAATTTAATGAATGTTGTTGAGAAAGAATTTGCAGTAAAAAATGAATTTCCAAAATTCGGTGCAGGAGATACCGTTACCGTCCATTATAAAATTAAAGAGGGTAATAAAGAGAGAATCCAGCAATACCGTGGTGTGGTAATTCAGAGAAGCGGTGAAATGCATACTGAAACTTTTACAGTCAGGAAAATGTCAGGGAATATTGGCGTTGAAAGAATATTTCCGATTGCTTCCCCATTTATTGACAAGATTGAAGTCAATAAACATGGAAAAGTCCGCAGGGCAAGAATATTTTACCTTCGTGATCTTACAGGTAAAAAGGCTCGTATTCGCGAAAAGAAATTTTAAAGGAAACTTTATTGATGTAAAAGGCTGTTCAATTTGAACAGTTTTTTTTTATTAAAATGTTATAAGAACTAACACAGAGTTACATAGGTATATCTTCATTAACTTTGTGCCCCCCTGCCCCCCTAAAGGGGGGTAAATTCCCGATCTGCTAGAAAATTACACTTAAAAATTGAAGCTTAACCTGCTTTTGAAGTAACTAGTTTTCAATCAAATAGAAATTTAAAATTAAGAATCGAAGTTTACCCCCCCTTTAGGGG
>DCFT01000224.1:2093-6045 GCA_002319885.1 Bacteroidales bacterium UBA1797 | reverse complement strand
TCGTAATCGTATATTATCTGCCTTGCATGTTCCATTGCAACATTGTAAGTTTCCTCGGTTTTCCTCAATTTTTCTTCAATTTTCTGAAGCTTTTCTTCTGTTTCTTTACTTTTAGTTATATCCCTAGCGATAATTAAGATATAGATTAGACTTTCAGAGGCATCAATAATAGGTGAAAGAGTAAGTGAGGCGTTAATCATTTTCCTGTCATTTCTTAACTGTAGAGTTTCATAATGATGGAATCTATCTCCTTGTTTAATCAGTTCAATTAATTCTTGCATTTCTCCAACCGAAGTGGATGACTCTAGTATGGATATTGGTTTTCCCAATACTTCTGTATCCGAATAGCCATAAATTTGCTCTGCATTTTTATTCCAACTGGTAATAACGCCATCATTGGACGTGGTTATAATGGCATCTTCTGATGATTCCGCAATACTCGCCAGTATCTTAGTCTGAATTTCTGTATCTTTACGCTTCGGATTTTTTATTTTTCTCATTTCCTTTTCCTTTTGGTCAAAGCAAATTAGTGGTTGAGTTCACATTAATAATTTTATATAATGACAATAATATAAATAATATTTATTTATATTCTTTTAAATAATTTACTGACTTTAAATTGACCTCTACATTTCGATTTATGGTAATAGTCTTAAATTGAGCGTGTCTTAAAATTACACTTTGTCTCAAATTAGGATAGGATTCATGCACTCAAACAGAATAACAGTAGCATTGAACCCTTAAATATCTTAAATGTTAATTTGAACCATAACTTCTAATGTACTTGAATTCCTGAAAAATTTACGATATAAACTTAATGTTATTATTGCCCATTATCCAATTGTAGGACGAGTTTGAGTTCTGAGACAGCTGAATCCCTTTTTTCTTATTTTGTCGCACTACTCATAGATAATATTTTTAAATTTACAAGATGTAATTCGACTTACAATAGTGTTTTCTGATTTTAATAATTATCGGTAAGTTAGGTATAAAATAGTCCTCATATATATTGTTACTTATTGCTGGCCTAAGAATTAACAATTTACCATTTGATTATGGTAATCTGACTTTTTCTGCCAAAACTATTTTATTTATATTTAAAAATTAGAAAATATTTAACTGTAACTATATTAATATCTAAATAATAAACAAGAAAAAACAAATCCTTATGCTTTTAGAAATATTATTTGGAAGATATATCTGTTCTATATTTATTATTGTGACTAATATTCCCACTTCACCGAGCATATATGCTAAAGTCCGAAAGTTGGAATCTCATTAAGAGATAAGAACACTCATGAACCTTTGGTTCATGCATGAAGCGTCAAAAACAGCATCAATTGACATTTAATGCTAAATTTTTCATAGGAAACCCCATGAGCCAGTGGCTCATGCATGGAAATGAAAAACAGCATCAGATACGCAGTTTTTCATAGGAACGTATAGGTAGAATTATGGAGGATCATTTTATATATGTTTTTGTAAAAAGCTCTGTACAATTTGGATTTCTGATAAAATATTCCGTAATCAGAAGCTAAAACCAGGAAAAATTCACACATTTTTCCATAAAAACCGGTGTAACTAAAAAACATAGGATAAGGACTCTGTTTAAAGCATATCCTTGAACGCTCACTTAGTTTTCCCTACACATGAAACAAAAAAAACATGACGAGAAGGGGATTCCAATTATAATTCATTTTCATATTCAGTGACAGGTTCAATTTCTTATGATTCGTCCTCCATCAAGGTGCTTCTCTAGAGTTTCATCAGTGCTTGCTTCTAAATTATCTACTCGATAAGATAAGTGTTTAATCTCCTCTACAAGCATTGATATTGTTTCACTCTGTTTAATCACTATTTGTTTTAATTCCTCATCATCTAAAATATCTATTCACCTCTTATAGTTTAATTCAATTGTGTCCAAAAAGTCACTTAATGAAAATTTGAGGCTATTCTTCCCGGAACCGTCTAAGTTGCCAAACGCTGCTATAGCGATAATCTTGAATATTTTGAAACGCTTTCTGTGTATTCCATTAAACATATTGTTTTAAACCATTATAATGCTTTCATATATTATTTGTAAAAAATGAGGCTTGAGATCCAAAATTTGAAGTTTACTTTTATTACGATTTAGTTTTTATCAATACTATTTAAAAAATTCTAATAGTAGTTTCGTTTGCTGTAAATAATACATTTTTCGTTTAGAGCCGCCTTAAAGGGTTGTTAAACGCGCGAGCGAACTGCGGTGAAAATCACATGGTTCGTTCCTTATTGGGATAGAATTAAGCGGTTTTTAATAGATTGAGCCGTATTGGTTCTTTGTGTAAGTTTGTTTTTGGTTTTATGAAAAGCGGGAGTGTTGTCTTATATGCGAATTAATGAACTACAGATGCATAAATTTGTTTTTGAAATGAATGGTAAACATGCTAAATACGTTGTAAAATTGGTTGATTTATTGAGTTCTTTTGAACCATATGACGTTTATGATCCGACACCATATGAATCGACTGATAATGTGGATGAAAACTATAGACGTTTAGTTACTATCAAGGAGCTTCTGGATGCTGCTGATATTTATTAGAATTTTGTCTTAATCCATTTGGTCTATCCGTTTTTTCCTACGTAGTCAATAAGCCTGACCTGTACAATCCTACCATGCCTTTAAGCTAACGTGCATGACTTGTCTATCGTTCATTGAAGTGTGAAGTAGAATTTTTTGAAAAATCTTGTCAATATTTTAAATGAATTTTTATATTTCTGTTTCGGCATACTTTTACTACGATAATAACGCATACATCAGACGCTAGAAAAATCAACTATGTGTTTCTGAATATTTTTTTTTGCATTTGATGATGCGTTTATCGAAGGAAATAAGTAAATTCCTATAAGATATGTAATAGTTGAGTTTGTACTCGCATAGGCAAAATACGAACTTTTCATACGAAAACGTTTTTATATTGAGGATGTTGAAAATCAAGAAAAACGAGAATTTTTTAGGATTTTCAGTACACTGCTATTCCTCAAATTTTGAAACTAAAAGTTTCAAAACGAAATAATTTCAGGATAAAATAGGTTTCATTCCTCCTCAAATTATAATACAGAGAATTTTGATATTATCCAGTAATTTTTTTGGAGGAGAGAGCATGAAAATCAAATCCATTAATCCATATACTGAAGAAGTAAACTGGACTTATGATTCGCTTTCTTTAGGAGAGTGTAGAATCCAGATTGAAAAGTCCAGAACAGCTTTTTTAACCTGGAGTTCGTTGCCTGTTGAAGAGAGGGCAAAATCTTTTAAAAAGGTTGGGGAGGTGCTTCGGCAGAATAAAAATACTTATGCTGAGATTATTACGAAAGAGATGGGAAAACCTATTACGCAGTCGAGGGCTGAGGTTCAGAAATGCACCTGGCTCTGTGACTACTACGAAGAGACCGCCACTGAGTTTCTAAAAGATGAGGTTGTGGACACAGGGTCCGAAAAATGCACAGGGATCTGTAATTATTACGCAAAAGATGCACCTGAGTTTTTGAGAGATGAGGTTGTAGATACTGGATCTGAGAAAAGCTATGTTATTTTTGAGCCATTAGGAGTGATTTTCGGAATTATGCCCTGGAATTTCCCGTTCTGGCAGGTTTTCAGGTTTGTTGTACCCGCGATGTGTGCAGGAAATGTCTGTTTGCTTGATCTGGTAGGGATGCTACTATTACCTCAATTTTATCTTCTGGTCGTGTCCCTGAATTATAGATTAATTCCGAAAAAGCGAGTACATCCCATATGTTCGATGATTATGTCGAGAGTTTCTTAAGCTTTCGGTTTTCAATGATTCAAGCCCACGACCTCAAAATGCTACAAACTTAAAATAAAATAGTGATAGGATAATGTGTAACGGATTATTGGTATTGATTGAGAGCCCTTCAATGTCCCTGACTCTCAATCATGTGAAACCCCTTT
>DCFT01000224.1:0-1742 GCA_002319885.1 Bacteroidales bacterium UBA1797 | reverse complement strand
TATAGTCTGGCCCTCGATCTGGTGAATCCCCTAATCCCCATTTGCCCTGCACTAATTTGCTCAACTGCGCTTCCCTTACAACTACACTTTTTATTGCTAATACCATATATATAATAAATTGCGATAAATATTCATTAGTGCTCTTATTTTGTATTTCAATAAACTTTTGAATAAGGGCTTGTTTTTCAATAATCTGCAATTCAATAGTGATTAACAAAAATTTGTCGCGGATTAATTTTTTAATAGCCTTAAATTTTCAAAGCGAAAAAAATATTCTTTTAAAAATAAAATGGAAGAAAAGATAAAAAGAGATATAGTCCTTGCGAACATATCCAAATTAAATGACTTCCTCTTCTTGCTTTTTAAATGACTTCCTCTTCTTGCTTTTTGAGAAGCTCTATAGCCAGTTCTCTAAGCTTGTATTTTTGAATCTTGCCGCTTGCAGTCAATGGAAACTCATTCACAATAAATACGTGCTTGGGAACTTTATAGCGGGCAATCTTGTCAGCTGCATAATCCTTTATATCGGCTTCAGTAAGGTCAGAATCTTTGTCCAGGATTACAAAAGCCCCTGTAATCTCTCCGTATTTTTCATCAGGAATACCCACTACCTGGGCGTCTCTGATCCCGGTCATGGCAATTAGAAACTCCTCAATCTCTCTGGGATAAATATTTTCGCCACCACGAATGATCATATCTTTTATGCGGCCTGTAATCCTGTAGTATCCGTTTTCGTCACAGGTTCCCAGATCACCGCTGTGAAGCCAACCACCTTCATCGATAACTCTTTTCGTTTCCTCGAGCATCTTATAATAGCCTCTCATCACATTATATCCACGGCAGCAGAGTTCTCCAACAGTATTTGGGGACACAGGTTGATTTGTATTAGGATCTACGACCCTAACCTCAACTCCAGGGAAACATTTTCCTACAGTTTCGACCCTGAGTTCGACGGGATCGTCCACAGTTGTTTGAGTCATTCCGGGAGAAGCCTCAGTAAGCCCGTAAACGCTGGTGATCTGATGGCAATGCATGTCCTTTACAACCTTTTTCATTGCCTCGACGGGGCAGGTAGAGCCAGCCATGATTCCTGTCCTTAGCGAAGAAAGGTCGAACATTTCAAACATTGGATGAGTGTACTCGGCAATAAACATTGTAGGTACACCATATAGTGCCGTACATTTCTCTTTTTGCACTGCGGCAAGTACCAGGAGTGGGTCAAAAACTTCCAGCATAACAAGTGTTGACCTGTGGGTTAAAACTGCCATAACTCCGAGCACAATACCAAAACAGTGGAAAAGGGGCACTGGCAGACAAAGCCGATCCTCAGAGGTGAACTTCTGGCGGTCGCCTATGGAGAGCCCGTTGTTCAGGATGTTTTTACTGGTGAGCATAACCCCTTTCGGAAAACCGGTAGTTCCCGAGGTATACTGCATATTAACAACTTCATCGCCGTTTGTACTTGCCAGGATTTCTCGAAGCTCATCATCGGGATAATGACTTCCAAGGAGCAGAATTTCGCTGGTATTGTACATTCCCCTGTGCTTTTCCTGACCTACATAAATCACACTCTGCAGATGCGGAAAATTTTTGCTTTTCAGACGCCCTCTCTCTGAATTTTTGAGCTCAGGAATCAGCCCATAGACAATTTCCAGATAATCAACATCCCTGAAACCATCAATAATAGCCAGGGCTTTCATATCCGACTGTTTCAGGACATATTCGACTTCATGGCTTTTGTA
>DCFT01000088.1:3432-6670 GCA_002319885.1 Bacteroidales bacterium UBA1797 | reverse complement strand
CTGACCGCCAGCGTCAGCATTCGAGACCCGTCTCCCGCTCAAAATAAAGGCTTCATGAAAGTGAGGCTTTTTTATTTCCTGTCAATTTACAATTTATATTAATTCTGACGTATAAATAATTGTTTACAGAGATCTCCCTGGGTTCTCTAATTATAATTAATTCAGATGGATACAATGAATGAAGCTTGTATAATATGATTGTAGTTGTTAACAATTTAATATTTTATTCTGTTAATAAAAATTGTTAATTTAATTTAGAATAAATAAAAATAACAGTAATTTTGTATCAGCAAACTGTTTGACTGATAATAGTATCAGTAATTACGATTAATCAGTGATCAGTTTGAAATTAATTTTTCAGGGAGATAGTCCTACTCCTTTGGCTGGGACTAATACACTTTACTAAAATGGATACAAAAGCAACTGCGAAGAAAGCTGCACCAGGTTCAACAAAAAAATCCACAACAGGTGCAACTAAAGCTAAGCCGAAAGGTAAAAAGTAGGCTATAATAAAAAAGGCGCTCTAAGGGGCGCCTTTTCATCAACTGAAATAAAATATCTATTTTAATTATTTACAGGACCCCATTCAAGCAGGGTGTTATTCTCAAAATAAAGCCAGGTGTTCCTGTATATCCATTTTTCCTTTATGGTATTTCCGCTTACGGTTCTGCTTATCTTGTCAGGGTTGCCCCAACTGTCTTTAACCATATCTGAATTTATCCCTTTCCAGATCTTCCCCTGATATAGTCTTGAAGCCATACTCGAGCCATATTTATTTTCTAGATATGAAAGTCTGTTCTGTTGTTGATCCTGAACCTGCTCATTTTCCTGTACTCCAGGTGTTGATTGTACAGGCTGTGGCGTATTAGCCTGTGTTTCAACCAAAACAGCCTGATGTTTGAAAATGTAACCTTCATTATCTTCATAAACAACATGAAGATATGTGCTGTCTGAATCAAGGACAGAAACTAACGAATCAGCCGGGATGATTAGGATAACAGAGGTAAGATCATCTTTTGTTGCAAACAAACGGCTCGCTGCTTTTAATCTAGCTGTAGCGGTTATGTTTTGATTGTCAGATTGATTTTGTTCAGAAGCCTGAAACTGATCAACTTTATTAGCATTTGCTTTAAGTGTAAAGGCAGCTATTCCCAAAAGAGCAATAAAAAATATTTTTTTCATATTTTTGTTTAGTAAGTTAACGCAAAAACTGTACCACTTATTTTTCTTTTTTACGAATCAGCATTAATCCATCGCGCAGGGGTAAAATGACATCCTCAATGCTCTTCTCATTTCGTATCATAGAATTAAAATTGATTATCCCTGAAGTCTGTTGATCATTGGATTCATTTTCAATTACTTTCCCTCCCCATAGCACATTGTCAGCAAGAATGAATCCGCCTGGTCTAACCTTATCGATAATAAGTTGATAGTATTCCACATATTCCCTTTTATCTCCATCAATGAATACAAGGTCAAACATTCTATCAAGCGTGGGTACAATATCCTGAGCTCTGCCTGTCATCTGTATAATTTTTTCATCAGCACCCGACTGGCAGAAATAGAAATGAGCAAAAGCACTCAGTTCATCATTGATTTCAATAGTAATTAATTTACCATCAGGTCTTAGGCCTTTAGACAGGCATATAGCGGAATAACCTGTGAAAGTTCCAATTTCAAGTATATTCTCAGGCCTTATCATCATCGAGATGAATTCAAGAATTTTCCCCTGAAGATGACCTGAAACCATATTTGGATTCACGAACCTTATATGTGTCTGTCTGTAAAGATCTTCCAGAACCGGATCTTCCGGTGACGAATAGTCTTCAATATATCGCTCGAGTTTTTTGTTCATAGTTTCATTGATTTTCAAGCTAGCCTTTGTATTGACATTTTTCAATGAGTTACTTATTTATATATTAAGGTCGACATTTTTGTGGGTTCAAAAATCTCATTGGCTGTCTCAAGTAGTTCTGTAGCGGTGACAGCGTCGATCTTATTACAAAGATCTTCAATACTGTCTATCTTATTAAAAATAAGAAGGCTTTTTCCAAGACTTAGCATCAGGCTTTCGTGGTTTTCATATCCTCTTGCCAGATAACCCTTTATCTGATTTTTAGCCTTGCTCAACTGTATTGTACCAAGTTTTGATGTACGTAGCTTATTCAGCTCTGACAATGCAATTGAAATACTTTTATTAAGATATTGACTATCGGTGCCAAAATAAATTGAAAAAATACCTGTATCGTAATATGGGTTATAGCTTGATTCCACGTTGTATGCAAACCCATGTTTTTCTCGTAATGAAAGGTTAAGCCTTGAATTAAGCCCCTGCCCACCCAGAATATTATTCAGCAGGAACATGCCCATCCTCCGTTTATCTTTCAGATCATAAGCAAGATTCCCTATTATGCAATGATTCTGATAAGTATCCATTTTTTTTGTAACAGATGAAGGTTTGTATACCCAGGTCCTGTTAATTTTATCAGGGTGTTTATCTGTTCTGATGTTTTCAAAATTTGTTTTGAAGAGCTTAAGTATTTTTTCATCGGAAATATTGCCTACTGAACAGAATACCATTTGGCTCGTACTGTAATTATTTGTAATAAAACCATTTATTGTCTCCCGGGTAAATGACTTAACCGATTCGGGTGTACCAAGAATATTGCGCCCTATAGGCTGATCAAAGAAAATCAGCTCTTCAAAATCGTCGAAGATAAGTTCAGAAGGATTATCGAGATATGAATTGATCTCTTCAATCACAACATCTTTTTCCTTTTCTATCTCTTTTTCGGGGAAAACGGAATTAAAGGTAATATCGCTTATTAATTCAATAGCTCGTTCATAATCCTCTTTTAGGAATGATGCATGTATTGCAGTTTCCTCCTTGGTAGTATAAGCATTGAGTTCGCCTCCCACATCCTCAAGACGACTAAGAATATGATAAGCTTTTCGCTTTTTAGTTCCCTTAAACAGCATATGTTCAATGAAGTGTGCTATTCCGTGTTCCATGGTTGTTTCATCCCGTGAACCGGCATTGATGATAAGTCCGCAATGAGCAACTAATCCTGGAATGCGGTAATGAACCAGTCTGATGCCGTTGTCGAGTGTGTTAAAAAGAAGATCCATCTTGCTTAATTAGTGAAGTTGCAAAGGTACCATATCATTAAAATGATTCCAAATAGAAAATATTTTAGCAAAGTATTTGGTTACTCGGATTTGAAATATATATTTGCAG
>DCFT01000088.1:2428-3150 GCA_002319885.1 Bacteroidales bacterium UBA1797 | reverse complement strand
TAGCTCATCCCGATAGCTATCGGGAGGTAGAGCAATATTTGTTTAGTTTATAATTTCTCTTTTACTCCTATAATTATCCCATTTTTCTTTAGTTTTTCAAATTAGATGTTCGAGGAAATTTATATTTGGATAATGATGAAGTTTTACTGTTACATTTTATATAGTAAGTCGATCAAAAGATATTATGTTGGTTATACTACAGACATTGAGGTGAGACTGAAACTTCATAACACTGGATATTTTGGTGGTAAATCATATACATCTAAAGCTTCGGATTGGAAAATATACTTGTTGGTTCCATGTAATTCAATAGAACAGGCAGTCTATCTAGAGTTAAAGATTAAAAGGATGAAAAGCAGAAGATATATTGAAAATCTGCTGAAATGATAGAAAAGCTTTTATCCGGCTTTAAGCATTAGGTTGTCTGTGACATTTCTTTGACTACAGTTGATGCATTATGAAATTCAATTTAATGAAACAAGCTATTTAATATTATTATCAGATTTTGATTTGCAATTTTTGAATAGATTTTATTGGTTGGACACCAAAATCTCACAGTTTATTTAAATACCAATTAGTAGATCCCAATTCACATGAATCTTATTATATTCTGTTATAGTGACTTAATCCAAAAACAAAACTGAATAATTTAAACAAAAAATTTAAGTTGGATTTTTTCTGAAATAATTTTGCTTAGTCGGATTTGAAATATATATTTGCAG
>DCFT01000088.1:0-2164 GCA_002319885.1 Bacteroidales bacterium UBA1797 | reverse complement strand
CCGAAAAGGAGGTGCCATAGCTCAGTCGGTAGAGCAATGGACTGAAAATCCATGTGTCCCCGGTTCGATTCCTGGTGGCACCACCCGAGAGAGGCTTAATCGCCTCTCTTTTTTTTTCTACTATATTACATTCTTCTGCTTAGCAAGTTCTTCCTTTCATATTTATTGAATTTGAATTTATGATATCTTAATCATACGGTAGAAGTCAGATCGGGATATTTGTATCAGATTTTGGGTACGTTTACATTTGTCGGGGGTTTACTGAATGGAATGCAGAGCAAGAATAATTGATTGATTACTATTTGAATGAAGGTGATGTCATATCTAGTGTCTGCTTTAGATTAAATTTCCAGTTGATGTTTCCATGTCACTTTTATTCTGCATTTACTTACAATTCGGTCAGAATCACTGATTTAACCAAGTTGATCCAGATTCAATAAAAGCAGGAATCTCATCAATTTAATTGTTTTTAGCTATTTATCATATCACTGTTTTTGGAAGATAGATTTTAATTAGATAACTTTGACTATTAGTTAAATAAAGTCTGATATTGCTGGCAGAAAAGCCAAAATCAGGAAGTTGACCAAATTTCTGAAAGGTTGCAATTGCACTTAGTCGTAAGCTTTTTGATTTTCACGCAGTTTCAAATATTTGATTTTTGTTTTCAGATCAGATTTAAAAAAGTCTGTGAAAAATATTTTATAGTTAACTGCAATAGTCAGAGCGACTCCTTGGCGCAATCGTGCAGTCAAAAACTACTCGGAATACAAAGACAGAAATTGGTTTTACATATTTTATAAAATAAAATAATTTATGAAAAAAACAGATTTTAATATATTGGACTGTGCCCTGATTGTCATTGCAACAGGTGAAAAGGCACAGAATCTGAGAGAGCTCAGGGATATTTTGAGAACCATCCATCCAGGGTGTCTTTATTATCATTTTTGGGGTGGTCTTTTGCGACCTCATTTTGATTATCCTGAATTTCAAAATGATTTTGCAGAGTGGGCATCGAATAAACTGCACGATTCAAAAATCTCAGAACAACTTTCGATAATCGATCCCAATGCCTTTGTAGATATAGAAGATCTTCGCCAGGAGGTTATTGAAATTATTGAAGAACGTTTATCAGAGTCGGAACATGTTCCTTGGGTCAAAACAGGACAGGATTTCCACTTTATCCGTTCACAGATTGTGATTTTCAATACTGGTGTTTGTCTCACGGACCCGCGGGAATTGCTTGAGATTATTCCAAATATGTCGCTGGGCAGCATTTTTTATCATTTTATTGATGCCCGTCGGAGAACATCTGAAAACAAGAACGATTTTTCCATCTGGTTAAAAAGTTTTGGCAATAAATACGAAGTACTCAGGGATGAACTTGATAAAATTGATCCGTATTTTACTACCCTGAATGAGCTTCGTCAGGAAATTAGTACAATTTTTCATAAAAACGTAAAAGGAGGTGCCTAATGGAAAGTCTGCTTGAACAATATGCGCATATAGTAGGAAATGAGATGATTGACCACATAAGGCAATTAGCATATCCTTTGAGAGGGATGAAGATACTTCATATTAATTCTACAAAAGAAGGAGGAGGGGTTGCCGAAATTCTGAACCGCCTTATCCCGCTGAAAAGAGAGTTGGGAATTGATGCAGAATGGGAAGTTATAACAGGAGACAGCAGTTTTTACCAGTGCACTAAAAAAATGCATAATTCGCTACAAGGCAATCGTGACGATATTTCTGCCTCTTTACTGGAAGTTTACGAAAAGACTAACCTTCTTAATTTTGAAAGATTACAGACTAAGCTCCGGCAAGCTGATGTTGTTTTTATTCACGATCCGCAGCCGGCAGCATTCCTACACTATTGTAAAGAGAGAAAAGGTAAATGGGTATGGCGCTGCCATATAGATGTGAGCCATCCTTATCGTCCGGTCTGGAAGTATTTACGTGAATATATAAAAGATTACGATGCCAGCATATGGTCACTTTCATCATTTGCACAGCCACTTTCACATCCTTTGTATTTAATTCCTCCAAGTATAGACCCTTTAAGTGAGAAGAATATAGAACTTTCACAAGAGGAGATATCAGGGTATTTAGATTCATGGGGGATCAATAGAAATTCACCGATAATAACTCAGGTTTCGCGTTTCGACCG
>DCFT01000082.1:2162-2783 GCA_002319885.1 Bacteroidales bacterium UBA1797 | reverse complement strand
TGACCCCAGACATCACCTTCGATGAGCTGGATTCTCTGCATCTCAAGGAACATCTCTATGGACTTCGAAACTGTGCGCCTATAAGATTTTGGAAGCTGAATGACCTCTATCTTCGGGCAGTTCTCAACCAGTGAGAAAATATCCTTGTTTGATGGCCTGAAAGCCAGATGTACAATTCTTTCATTTGGATTCAATGTGAATATTTCTTCTCTTGAACTCACAACCCTTATTTTCAAAGTATATCCTCCCGATCTACTTATTTTTTTAAATTGAAGTAAAAAATTCTTCATGAAATATTTTACTACAATTTTCAGATTTATTTAGAAAGAACTGATATTTAAAGTCTTTCATTTATTTTAGAAGAATTAAATCTTTAAAAACAAAAAGCAACAAGCATCAAATTTGTTGTGTAAAACCTACAGGTAGTTTTGAGACCTCTCTATGAAAATAAAATTAATAAGATTTGAAGAAAATAGGAATTTTTGTTAGACGTTTTTTATTTTTCCTCAAGTTAGGGCATTTTAGAGCTTAACATCACTAACTCCTAAAATACGATTCCATGTTTTGCTCCCTAGGTGCGATGTAATCGCAACAGTACGAGGTCCTTTTCGGTCGCTTCGC
>DCFT01000082.1:1104-1798 GCA_002319885.1 Bacteroidales bacterium UBA1797 | reverse complement strand
CCTCAAGAGGACTACTTTTAAATTAAAAGTTATTTTTCTTTATTCAATGTTGGAAACCATGGATTAGTTCATTTTGTCTTGCAGGTTTAGATCCCGTATTGAAACAAGGTTGTTTACTTGCAGACTACGTTTTATTTGTTTTCGATTGTACTCGTATGGTAATTCTTCTTTGCAGTTTAAATGTGCTGATAGTTCCAAAACCCTAATATATTACTGTTTCAATCTAACAGCTTCGATGACGGTAAAGATTGCAGTATTGGTCTCCGGACGGGGTTCAAATCTCCAGGCAATCATAAATAGCATCGAAAAAAGGCACATTAAGAATGCGGCAATAAATGTGGTTATTTCCAACCGATCAGATGCTTATGCACTTGAACGTGCAAAGAAGTACGGTATTGATGCTGTTTTTCTTGATCCTGGCGAGTACGACAAAGAAGGGTTTGACAGGGCAATCCTTGATGTTCTAAAGCGTTATGATATTGGTCTCTTGCTGCTTGCAGGTTATTTCCGGCTTTTGGGAAACGAAATAATTGAGGCTTACAGGTATAGGATCATGAATATTCATCCCTCTCTTCTCCCGGCTTTCAAAGGACTTCATGCCCAGAGGCAGGCTTTTGAATACAGAGTAAAAGTTGCAGGTTGTACTGTTCACTTTGTAGATGAAGGGCTGGACTCGGGGCCCATTATTCTCCAA
>DCFT01000082.1:0-739 GCA_002319885.1 Bacteroidales bacterium UBA1797 | reverse complement strand
CGAGGGTAAACTTAAAATTGAGGGCAGGAATGTAGTACTCCTTAATTAAGGGAAGGTTAAATATTATCAAACCGGAACAGATTTTACTGATTACTATCCTCCTAATACCTTGATAGTATAATTGATAGCATAAATAGTTAAACTTGCATCAGGAATCCCTCCGGATTACGATGCCTATAATAGCTTTACATATAATGAACTCAAATTTGCTTAAATTCCAGCTTTTAAGTAGCTAATTGATTTGAAGCTCTTACATATTTGTTAATGTTAGTGTTTATAACCTACTCTATATTGAGATATTGATTTTGGAATACCTATTGGAATGTTTCCAAATAACAGATACCAGGTGAAGTAATGTCTTATATTGAAAAAGTTGATCCGGAATTGTATGAGGCTATAAAAAAAGAAGCTGAACGTCAGGAATATAAATTGAACCTGATCGCGTCCGAAAACTATGCCAGCCGGGCAGTTATGGAAGCCCAGGGCTCTATTCTGACTAATAAATATGCAGAAGGATATTCTGGCAAGCGATATTATGGAGGCTGCGATTTTGTTGATATCGCTGAAGACCTCGCAATTGCCAGGGCAAAAAAAATTTTCAAGGCAAAATATATAAACGTCCAGCCGCACTCGGGTTCAGGGGCAAACATGGCTGCCTATTTCTCAGTATTGAAACCTGGAGACACAATTATGTCCATGGACCTGGCTCACGGTGGACATCTTTCCCACGGCAGCCCGG
>DCFT01000174.1:4902-5878 GCA_002319885.1 Bacteroidales bacterium UBA1797 | reverse complement strand
ATGAAAACTTTGTAACCTTTTAATTTAAATAATTTTAAAAGCTCTTCTGCCGCCGGAAACAGTGAATATCTCTCATTATAAATAACGCTACAGAATTCGTCCATCATTTTTGGGACTTCTTCTTTTGGCAGTTTATGATCCTGTAAAATATGAGAAAATTGTTCATCCCACGGTGTGCCTGTAGCAGCAATGGAATACGAGGCTATTTTAGGCGATTCGATTCCTGCATGTCGTTTCACAACATCGCAGAAAACCCTGGTGTAAATTGGCATGGCATCCACTATAGTACCATTAAGGTCTGAAACAATGTATTTTATTTTGATATTCATACCCCATTTATATGAAATCATTTTCCTGACTTATAAATTCTCATATGTTGTATGGAATTAAATAATTTGCTTAGTTTTATTGAAGAGCAGTATAGGTATTTGGAAGTAAACAAGTGCAAAATATTAACTACTTAGAGGAGGATAAATTAGAAATTTAATTCTCTAAGGAGCATAAAACTTGTTCCAAAATAAGAGTGGCATGTTTAACTTAGACTCATAAAGCAGAAATTTGTTGGAATTTTTTGCTTAATATTATTCATGATACGGAATAATTTTCATGATACAGGATAATATTCATGATACGGGAGGAAAGTAATAATGACAAAAGAGAGTTATAATTCCGGGAAGCGTGAGCTTGTTATTATGCGCATTTTCGATACCCCACGGGAGCTTTTTTGGAAATACTGGACAGATCCCGAATATTTTAAGCGTTGGTGGGGACCTGAAGGCTTTACAACAACAGTTTCCAGGATCGATTTCCGCGTTGGAGGAATTTATCATAACTGTCTGAAGTCTCCGGAAGGGGAGAATTACTGGAGTACAGGCGTGTACCGAGAAATTATTGAACCTGAAAAGATTATTTATACCGATTCGTTTTCAGATTCAGAAGGCAATCAGGTTCCGGCTTCATTTTATGAAATGAGTAT
>DCFT01000174.1:3806-4585 GCA_002319885.1 Bacteroidales bacterium UBA1797 | reverse complement strand
CACGAAGGACAGAAAACCAGGCTCACCCTGATGCATACCGGATTTCCTACAGGTGAAGATCGAGATCTGACAAAAGAAGGCTGGAACGAATCCCTTGATAAGCTTGCTGAAGACTTATCCATGAGACGGTAGAAAGATGGAAATGTGGTTAACATGGAAAATGTGGATTAACATTAACTAAACAAAAGAATAATATTGTTAGAATTCGTGAGCTTTTTGCTGGGGAGTGGAAAGCCGGTATTTTAAAAATTTTGTCTGAAAAAAAAGAGGTACACAAATGACCGGAATGAGTACGACTGTTGGGAATGAGGAACTTTTTATTACACGGATTTTTGATGCGCCTGGAGAGCTTTTATGGAAGGCCTGGACAGAGCCTGAAAGCGTGAAACGCTGGTGGGGACCAAAGAACTTCACGTCTCCCTTTGCTAAAATTGATCTTCGAGTGGGTGGTACATATCTTTACTGCATGCGATCCCCAGAGGGTCAGGATTTCTGGAGCACAGGCGTCTATCGTGAAATTATAGAACCTGAGCTAATAGTTTGCACCGATTCATTTTCAGATGAGGAAGGTAATTTGGTTCCGGCTTCATATTACGGAATGAGCGGGGACTGGCCATTAGAGTTACTGGTGAGAGTAAAATTTGAAGCTCTTGATGGGATGACAAGGCTAACCTTACAACATACTGGCATCCCGGAAGGCGAAAACAGAGAACTAACTAAAGCTGGCTGGAATGAGTCTTTGGACAAGTTGGAAGATTATCTGGATAAAGGTGAATTCT
>DCFT01000174.1:2446-3459 GCA_002319885.1 Bacteroidales bacterium UBA1797 | reverse complement strand
GCATAGTGGTTCCACGGGCACTTATGCGATGGTGAACGGTCTAAACCTGTATTACGAAATCCACGGTGCCGGTTTACCTCTTATCCTGCTTCACGGAGGCGTTGGCGCCAGCGAAATGTTCGGTCTCCTCTTGACAAAGCTAGCCGAAGACAGACTGGTTATTGCAGTCCATCTGCAGGCCCACGGGCGGACTACCGATATCGACCGGCCTCTCAGCTTTGAGTTGATGGCCGACGACATCAATGAATTGATGAAGCATCTTGAATTTGAAAAAGCCGATATTTTGGGATATTCGCTTGGTGGAAGCGTTGCCCTGCAGACTGCTATACGGCATCCTGAAATTGTCCGCAAGCTAGTTCTCGTCTCGACTCCCTTCAAGAGAATTGGATGGTATCCTGAGGTTTTAGAGGAAATGGCTCAAATGAGTCCTGAAGCTGCTAAATTGATGAAGCAAAGCCCACTTAACCAGCTATATCCAGATACTGATTGGACTGTACTCTTCACCAAAATAGGGGATCTGCTGAAGCAGGATTATGACTGGTCAAAGGATGTAGCTGCAATCAAATCACCCATGATGCTGGTTTTTGCGGACGCTGACGCAGTGCATACGGTTCACATAATGGAGTTCTATGCTCTGCTTGGCGGCGGCCAGAGGGATGCCGGCATGGATGGGTCCGGAAGGCCGACCGGGCAGCTTGCAGTTCTGCCGGGAATGACTCATTATAATATCCTTTCTTTTCCCACTCTGGATGAACTTATTACAAAGTTCATTGACATTCCAATGCCAAAAGACTAATGAGCATACCTTTTTGGCTCATGAATTATAAACTGAACAAAGTTAAGAAGGTTTGCCACTCCTAAGTAAAACCACATTATCACGCAAATAGACCTGAGATAATATGTATGAAAGGAGTTTGATTCCCAGTTTATGACTCAATAAAATTCGCTCGTAATGGATTAATTGTGAATTATGTGAAGTAAAGAAGTATCGTCTGTTCATTTCCTTAATTTTA
>DCFT01000174.1:466-2143 GCA_002319885.1 Bacteroidales bacterium UBA1797 | reverse complement strand
AAATCGAATGAAAAAGCTTTGATTTTTTTTGATATCAAGTCCATCAGATTCATTTTTTGTCTGGGTCAATGCTTCCTTAAGTTCTTCAAGTTCTAAAACAGTTGCAGCGATACAATAATAGCTTTTTGAACGACCCTCATTAAAGTCTTTTAACATATCTTTTAGCAAATGCTCTCTTTGTTTCTGTGTTACTTCAAATTCACCAATCCCATTATTGCATATAAACGAAATATCCTCCTCAAGTGTTTGATAACATTTGAAAGAATCATGTTTTCTACCTGTTTCCTTATGTTTCTTCCATTTTTCACAGATATCGCTTTCTTCACAGTCCCAGCAAAATTCAATTCCTTTTTTCTTTACAGCACATGTGATAAATGAGCAACCAACAGCCATCCTGTCAGGACTCTTGCATCCTGAGCATCGGCTCTTTGTTTCGGTATTGTACATTGGACAGAGCCTACAAGAAAGCCCGCAGATTCCAATCTCAGGATAGTTAATACTCATGATTGTCTTTTTGTTATTATAACTCATTAATATCTTTTTTATTCTTTGCTGGTGCAAAGCAGTGTCAATTTTCTGTGAAATTTCAAGAAGGACTAAAATTAAAAAATGAGAGTTTTTATATAAAAAGGACGTTTTAGGAGTTAAATTTATATATAATTTCAGACGAAATTATTTGCTTATATAAGACAAGTTGTTTCCAGAGCATTCTGAAGTAGCCTAATGTTAACAGTTTTTATGGATTAAAGAACAGACTATTAAATAAATCTGAGTTCTCAAAGTTCAGCTCCAAGATTAGAAGAGAATTATTATATACAGCTATAGATGAAGATATTGTTATCAGACTATTAATACTTGAATAGATGTCCTTTAAGATAATTCAGTAAAGTTCGATGATTTTTAGTGTATAGGATGATTAACCAGTTCCGAGACCATAATAAATAATCATGGGCATTTTTGGGATTAATTGTGCAAACTGCTACTCTGATTTTAGTACTCATCCCGATTTATATCCTGAAGGCTATTCTTTGTTATTATGCCTTTAGATGGGTGATCAAATGGCGAAGAAAGAGAAATGAGAAAAAGGAAGGAGTTTTGGTTACATAACGATTACCAACGTGCATAAGTGAGAAGATAGGAATCCGAATTTTAGTTGGATAAAACAGAACGGTGTTTTGTTATAAATATATTAACAACGTAATAATAATCACTAAATTCTTCATACCGGAGTTTCTTTGCTCATGATATAGGCAATTAACTCAGGATCCGGTTTGTTATCCCTTTAGATTTTTCTTCTTTTCCCTCAGCAGGTGTACCCTCTGATTTTAATTTCTTATTACTAAATTTTATCAGCTTCAATCACAGTAAAGATGTCCTTTTCAAAGATATGAAAGTCAGGTGACAATTAAAGTCAGAGTTTGCTCTTTTATAAAAAGGCATAAGTTTCTGTGAAGACTACACAGTAACTTTCCTTGAGTTAGTGCCCCATATTATTGCAGCGGCGGTCCACCACGACTATAGGCTGTTGAATTCAGGACAGCCAGCCAGTCAAAATCAGTTAAGCTTTGAAGAGTTAATGGGAAGTAGGTCGGGTTCCTTATACTTCCTGAACGGGTCGGAAGCGAGGAGATTTCCGAGCCTGGAAGCTCCCGGCCTTTATAAGTTGGAATGAACCTT
>DCFT01000174.1:0-120 GCA_002319885.1 Bacteroidales bacterium UBA1797 | reverse complement strand
CTCCCACTGCCGAACCAATTACGGCATAACAAGGGCCGAACATCTCATTGAGGTGCGATCCAACCGGCCACCAGGTTAATAGGTCATTGCCAAGTTGCCATTCGGCCTTTCCACGCTTCA
>DCFT01000068.1 GCA_002319885.1 Bacteroidales bacterium UBA1797 | reverse complement strand
TTAAAATCAAAAATGATTTAAAAACATCATCATTAATTTCTGTTTCAGAGAAATGGGTAAATGAAGATTTGAAAAGTAATGGCAGGTTCAGGCCATTCTATTATATACACAGGGTGATTGAAACAAAATTCTTCGGGTCCGATTTTTTTTTATGGTCTCTCTATGCAGGAATTCTTTGGTGCATGGCACTTATATTCTTTTATTCCGGAATGCGGAAACAGAAATTCACCAGGGAAGAATCAATTATATTTTTGATAATAGTTTTTATTGGTCCCCAATGTTCAGTCTGGTGGAGATTAGGCCCTGGTGAGAGTCTCGGAATGGTTTTACTTGCCCTCTCGTTTTATTTTATGTCAAAATCCATCGATAAAAAAAATTACCATATAAATAATTTCCTTTTTATCTTTTTTCTTGTGCTAAGTTCGCTTACGAAGGAAAGCTTCCTGATTATCATTCCTGGAATGGTTTTTTTAAAGATTTGGAATGAAAAAATCCTTATATGGACATCTTTGAAAGAATCATTCTATAAGAACGCGATTCTTATTTTTCCACTAATGATTTTTGCAATTGAGTTATATATAATCAGATATCATGTTGGCATAACCTATGCAGGACTGGAAACTGGTTTTAGTAGTATTATGGTCAGTTTAATATCAACCGGTTTACATTTTCTAAAGACATATCTTAATTTATTAATTGTAGGATTAGTGTTGTTAATCATCTGCGGATACATAAAGAAAATACCTGTAAAAATTAAACTTTTACCACTTATCTTTTTTCTCCTGGTACTCATTCCCAACATTATATTGTATTCAAAATCAGCTTTAGTAGAGCGCTATCTGCTGCCTTCGTCACTCGGTCTGGGTTTTTTAGTAGCATCTGTAATTAAGGGTATTGAAAAAGATCCGGTATGGTTTAAGAAAATGGTTTCTTTATTAGTTATTATTTCATTCTTACCTTACATGATAAGTTCTTTTAACGATGCAATGGAATTTTCAAAGGAAGGCTATTTTACAAAAAAATTATTGTCGGCAATATCAGATAACTATTCCACAGGATCGCAGGTTTTGGTTATTGTTGACCCAGTCGAATATTATGAAAAATCAGTTTCGCTTAAGACTTACTTATTTTATGAGGATAAAATTGATCTTTTTGGCTATGCTGAAGTCATGAAAACTAATAGTTCTGATTACCAGGGATATGTTGATGGCTGGAAATCGTATTTTATTGGAAGGCAGTTTGAAAATTTGACCTCAAAACCTGAGCTTCTTATTTTTTTTGATAACAAAATGATTGACACATTCTTTATGAGATCTAAACTTTCAAGGGATGATTATTCACCGGTTGAAATAGGAAACTCGCCATTTGCTTTGCTCAGAGAAACTAAATAGTATTTTCCTAAATTTATTGAATTACGAGTTTTTACACAAAAAGCTTAACTTAAAGGAACATTTACTCTCATCTTTTGTGCAATATCAAAAATAAATACTGAGTCAGTAAGAGTTAATATGAGAATATCAGTCAGTACCGGTATAGTAAATAAGATCGTAAATATTGTTATAATAATAGTATCATTGTTACTTCTGGTCTACACAGGATATAGAGCTGCTACTCTCTCATTCACAATTGACGAAAGTATATCCTATAACGTGTTTGTACCGTTAAAGTTTATGGATAGTGTATCTTACAAAATTGCTTCATCCAATCATCATCTGATAAATACTCTGTGTATGAAGTTTATGTCAATGATTTTTGGAACAAGTGAACTTTCCCTCAGGTCTCCTTCACTATTATCCCATTTGTTTTATATTATTTTTACGTATAAGATTGTAAAGAAAATATCTTCTCCCTACATGGTCCTTTCTGGCTTTTTATTGTTGAATCTTAACCCTTATTTGCTTGACTTTTTCTCACTGGCACGAGGATATTCTCTTGCTGTTACTTTTTCAGCCGGCAGCATATTTTTTCTATTAAATTATATAGCTGATAATAAAGAAAAGTATTTTATCTGGTCCTTAATCTTTGGTATGCTGGCCACATTAAGCAACTTTCCCCTGCTAATCTTTTACCTCTCTCTAATCGGTATAATTAATCTGTACTGGATTGGCTCTCAGGAGAGATTTAAGTTTAAAGAATTGTTGAAGAAAAACATCCCGGTGTTTATTTGCTCACTAGTTCTTATTGTAATAATGTTTGAACCAATAAGAAAATTAGTCAAATATAAGGAATTTTATGATGGTGGCTTAGATGGTTTCTGGTCGGATACAGTCGGTTCTCTTATCAACGCTTCTCTATATGAGAAATCTTATTCTCAAACTGCCTCTGTGTATTTGAAATATTTTATTGGCTTCTGTTTATTAGCAATGATTATAACTCTTGCCTATAATTATTATAAGAGGAAACGCAAAATGCTATCTGAGGTTTTAACTTTAGTTGTTCTTTTGCTTTTCTTGCCGAGTATTATTACTAGCGCTCAACATTTCATTCTTAAATCGAATTACCTTATCAACAGGATGGCCTTGTTTCTTGTTCCAATATTTTTTATAAGTATTCTTCTTCTTATCGATAATTATTCTAAAAGCTTAAAAGGACAGCTCATCAGTCTGTCTATAATATATATTGTTACCGGAGCAATTACATTTCATACTATTAAATCTTTAAACACTTCGTGTGCATTATACTGGAGGTTTGATGCCGATACAAAGAAAATGCTTTCCGATCTTGAAACACAGGTAAAAAAGGATAAATTTAACTCGATTAAGCTAGGAGTAATGACTTTATATGAGCCTGCAATTAATTTTTATCGGACAACAAAAAAATTTACCTGGCTTGAAAAAGTCACCGAAGATGGATATAGGGATAAGGACTACAACTACTATTATTTAGGCGATAGTAGTATGAGTTATATTAAAAGCAGAAATTTGTCAGTTATCAAACACTATTCAGTTAGCAATTCCTGCCTTGTACATTAGAAACAATAAGAGAGAAGGTTAATTCTCTTTTGATTAAAATATTGAAAAATCAGGTGGTTTTTCATTCAGGAAAATTATTTTAACTTTTTGCCATGACCGTAAACATACTCTCAATTATTGTTCCTGTCTATAATGAGGAAGCTACTATTTCATTGATATTGAATAAAATAAAAGAAGTAGTCCTGTCAAATGAAATACAGAAGGAGTTAATAATTGTAAATGATTGTTCGAGTGATCATACAGCTGATGAAGTTGATAAATTCATTAATAGTAACCCTGCTTTGAACATTCGTTTTTTTCAACATAAGGTAAATAAAGGAAAGGGAGCCGCACTTCAAACCGGAATCTCTGAAGCAAGTGGTGAATATCTTATTATCCAGGATGCGGATACTGAATATGATCCGAATGAATATAATGATCTGTTAAAACCTGTATTGGCCGGCTTCGCAGATGTTGTATATGGTTCAAGATTTACAGGCAGCAATCCGCATCGCATCCTGTTTTTTTGGCATACTATTGGCAATAAAATATTGACATTTCTCACTAACATGCTTTCGAACCTAAATCTTACGGATATGGAAACATGTTATAAACTATTCAATACTAAGATATTACAATCAATCAAATTAAAAGAAATGCAATTCGGTTTCGAACCTGAGGTGACTATGAAAATTGCCAGAATCCCGGGGATAAGGATCTATGAAGTTGGAATATCTTATTATGGAAGAGGTTATGAAGAAGGTAAGAAGATCGGTTGGAAAGATGGCTTTAGGGCTATATATTGCATCTTGAAATATGGCATATTTAAGAAATAAATTATGATTCTGGTATTTCTTATCTGGGTACTTGTATTTTCAGTTTTTTATATCTGGGGATTCTCAATTGTTACTGCAATAAAGAGAATTTCAAAACAAAAAGAAAAATATACCAAGATAATGCCTGATGAAGCATTTTTCATGGGCTTCCTGGTTTTATCATCGGTTTCTGGACTACTTTCAATCTGGATTCCTCTTGGTATAAAAATTCTTCTCCTGGTTGTCTTACTTGCTACACTTCTCTTCTTTTTAAATCTAAAACAAATTATAATCAGTTTCAGGGATATTATTGGTAGCATTTCCACACTTAAAAAATGGGAAATGATGTTCTTGTCATTCATTACAATTTTCATTCTGTTATACGTTTCAAATAAAATCACTCTTGGTGACACACAATCATATCATGCCCAAAGTATTCAATGGGTACGTAAATACGCTGTTGTACCGGGACTAGGCAATATACATGGCCGTTTGGCTTTCAATTCTATGTTTCTTGTTGTTTCGGGCTTATTCACATTTCAGATTAAGGATATTCTGATCTTTCCACTAAATGGGATATGCTACCTGGTATTAGTTATTAAGCTTTTCTTCCTGTTTAAGAAAGAAAATATTACAGGCACCAGATGGAAAGCTGTGTTTTATATGCTTTTGTTACTGCTCAGTTTACTGATTATAATTCCTGACTTGAATTCTCCATCAGCCGATATTATTTGCGCAACACTAATAATCTATTCATTCACTATTCTAATGAACCTTTCCGAAAAAGGAAGCCAGTTAAACTATGTTCAGATTTTCCTGTTGAATCTGGTCGTTTTTAGTTGTATTGCGTTTAAAATAAGCTCACTTTTTCTGATTTTGTCATTACTGTTCATTTTTAATAAGGAAGTTATTAAGAGAGTCTGGATATCAGTTGCAGTTGGTATTTTGATGTTATCTTCATTCATTATCAGGAATTACTATTTGTCGGGATATCTAATCTATCCGTACCCTGGAATTGATCTCTATGATGTTGATTGGAAAATTCCGCTTGATGATGTTATATCCATGAAACTTGAGATTGAAAGCTGGGCTAAAATTTCAACACTTCCGGCTTCAGATGTTATAAATATGAAAATCTCACAGTGGATTGTACCATGGTTCACTTCATTGAACTTTAATAATAAATTGATTGTGGTGATAAACTTATTATCATTAGTATCATTCTTAATTATGATTCTTAAAAAGGATTTTTTCCTGGCCAAAATACAATTATTAATACTTCTAAATTTATTTTTTTGGTTTTTAAGCGCTCCCGATCCAAGATTTGCATACGGTTTTTTATTCCTTGGATTTTCACTTAACATTGCCTATGTATTAAAACATTTTGACCAGTCAACTAAAGCAGTAATTTTTAAATATGCAAGAATCGGGCTGGCCTGTTTCCTTTTCCTGGTCGTTTGCAGACGAATCATGGTTCCTCTGAATACGCTGAAAAACACTTCTTTATGGATTTTGCCTGCATCATTCGATACTGTAGAAACCAACGAACATTATTCAGGTTTTAATTATCGTGTGCCTGTTCCGGAGGGTGGGTGTTATAATGTGGAAATACCTTGCACTCCTTATCCTCTTACGAATATTGTTTTACGTGGTAAAGATTTGCAGGATGGGTTTAAAGTTCTAAAACAGAATCCTTGAAATTCAGACTATCCTATATTTAACCATTTACTCCTTTGCATATTTATTGCACATTGTTTGACTCTTTTTACCTCAG
>DCFT01000163.1 GCA_002319885.1 Bacteroidales bacterium UBA1797 | reverse complement strand
CCCTTTAGGGGGGCAGGGGGGCAATCGGATCGTTAAAGAGATGTTAATTAGAATGGTATTTGAATGCATATAAATTTTTTTTACGTTCTTTGCTCATTAGATTAATCAAATACAATTCATTTATGGATTCAAATTGGGGAAACTGGCGCCGGTGGAATAACCTTACCGGATGGTTTGTATTTATCTTTTCAACCGTAGTATATCTTTTGACTCGTGAGCCTACCGTAAGCTTCTGGGATTGCGGCGAATTTATACTTGCGGCCTTTAAATTGCAGGTGGGGCATCCCCCGGGAGCACCACTGTTTCTTATGATGGGAAGAATAGCAACTCTTTTTGCCGGAAGCGATACTTCAAAAGTAGCTATTACAGTAAACACCCTGTCAGCAATATGCAGCGGATTTGCTATACTATTCCTCTTCTGGACTATTACTCATCTCCTGCGAAAAGTTTTTGTAAACGGGGAGCAACCGGAACCAAAATATATTCCGGTTATAATGGCGAGTGGTTTATTGGGAGCACTTGCATATACATTTTCTGATACTTTCTGGTTTTCTGCCGTTGAAGGTGAACTCTATGCACTCTCTTCGCTTATTATTGCATTCGTTTTCTGGGGAATGCTGAAATGGGAAGAAGAAGCGGATGAAAAATATTCAGGGAGATGGATAATTCTCATAGCATATGTAATGGGTCTGGGATTAGGCGTGCATCGTCTGAACCTTTTGATTATTCCTGTGCTTGTTTTTGTGTATTATTTCAAAAAATATGAAGTTTCCACCAAAGGCCTGATTAAGACTACACTCGTTGCACTGGTTATGCTGTGGCTTATGGTATTTGTTATAATGCCCGGAGTTCCTGAGGTTGCCGGCTGGTTTGAATTATTGTTCATTAATGTGTTCGGATTACCATACAACTCAGGAGTCCTGTTTTTTATGGCACTTCTTTTCGGTGGGCTTTCCTATGGTATATATTATTCTATGAAGCGCCAGAAGGTTATACTCAATTATGTGTTAACCTCATTGATTGTGGTAATGATCGGCTATTCATCTTACGCCATGATTATGATCAGGTCGTCAGCCCGGCCACCAATGAATCAGAACAATCCTTCAGATGTGTTTTCCTTATCATATTACATCAATATGAAGCAGTATGGCAGCGCCCCGAAATTCTATGGGAACTACTTCAGTGCTCCTGTAACAGACGTCAAAAAAGCAATTGCCGGTTATAATAAGATTGATGGTAAATATAAACCATATTACCATCCTGAGTATACGTACAACAGCGATTTTGAAACGATTTTCCCACGGATGTACGACTCTGACCCTGACCATGTGAGTGCATATAAATACTGGGGAAAAATAGTCGGAAAGAAATATTCCGACGGTTCAGATAAAGAACCTTTGATCATTCCTACTTTTGGAGAGAACCTGCGCTACTTCTTCCGTTATCAGATTGGATTTATGTATATGAGATATTTCATGTGGAATTTTGCAGGAAGGCAAAACGATATACAGGGAAACGGCAATAAAGTAGATGGGAACTGGATAAGTGGAATAAAATTCATAGATGAGGCACGACTTGGGAATCTCGATAAAATTCCAAACGATCTTAAGACTAATCCCGGTAATAACAAGTATTACTTTCTTCCCCTGATTGTAGGTCTGCTGGGAATGTATTGGCAATACAAAAGAAACAGGAACGGATTCTGGCTAGTAATGACCTTTTTTATAATGACGGGACTTGCTATCATTTTTTACCTAAATCAGTACCCTAATCAGCCCAGGGAAAGGGATTACGCTTATGTTGGATCCTTTTATGCCTTTGCCATATGGATAGGAATAGGTTTTATGTTTGTTTATGAGAGTATTGAGAAGTATCTTGGAAGCAAAGGTTCACTCGCAGTAACATTTGTTGTGTTAATGGCTGCAGTTCCTGCTCTGATGGGAGCTCAAAACTGGGATGACCATGACCGTTCAGGCCGTTATACTGCAAGGGATATAGGGGCAGATTATCTGAAATCATGTGCACCAAATAGTATATTATTTACTTATGGAGATAATGATTCATTTCCTGTATGGTATAATCAGGATGTGGAAGGTGTAAGGACAGATATTCGCGTTGCGAACCTAAGTTACATCCAGGCAGGCTGGTATATAGGAATGATGCGACAGAAGGCATATGATTCCGACCCATTGCCTTTTACACTGGCGACTGAGAAATACATGGAGGGTCAGAGAGAACAACTGCCCGTCGACAACAGAGTGGATAAACCTGTTGAACTGAAAGACATCGTTCAGTTTGCAGGATTTGATGATAATAAATATAAAGTTGATCTTAGCGGCAGGGGTGATTATATGAATTATCTTCCTGCCAACAAATTCATTATTGATGTAGATTCAGCCAAAGTGCTTTCCAATGGAACGGTAAAAAGCTATTATAAGAACAGATTGGTTTCTCCTATGATATGGGATTATACTGATGCGGATGCATTTAAAGGAGATCTTGCAATAATGGACATCCTTTCTACAAACAAATGGGACAGACCTATTTACTTTTCAACAACAGTTCCTTCTACACAATATAAGGGTCTGGAGAAGTATTTTGTACAGGAAGGTCTTGCTTACAGAATTGTTCCGATAAAGATCGATACTCCTGAACAGGGTGAATTCGGAATGATTGATCCCCATATAATGTATGATAACATGATGAACAAGTTTAAATGGGGAAATGCAGCAGATCCTTCTGTTTATCTCGATGAGAATAATAAAAGAATGTTCAGTAACTTCAGAAGAATCTTCGGAACACTTGGTAAAGCATTATTGGCCAATGGCGATACAATAAAAGCTATTGAAGCAGCACACCGGGGGCTCGAAATTGTACCTCCCGAAAAGTTACCTTACGATTATTTTACAATTGGAATTGCAGAGGTCCTCATTAATGCAGGAAAAGCCGAAGAAGGTGAGAAGCTTTTAAACGATGTCGTTAAATACTCAAAAGCATATCTCGATTATTCAATTAGCTTAAGACCTGAGGACAGATACGGGCTTGATTATAATACGGGTATTAATATGCAATCGTATCTTGATATATATAATCTGGCTGTAAAATTAAAATTGAGTTCCCTGGTCAGAACCATCGAACCCCAAATTAACAACTATTACGGTAAACTTTATTCTTCAAAATAAAATGCCATGAGGCTTTACAGGCCTGGCTTTCTGGCTGGTTTTCTTTATCCTGAAGCATTATTCAGGATAAAGACAACAGCAAAGGTCTTATACCTGACATTTGATGATGGCCCCGACCCGGTGTCTTCTCCTAAGTTGCTTGATATTCTTGGAAAATTTCATGTCGGGGCAACCTTTTTTTGTAATGGAAGTGAAGCTGAGAAATATCCTGATTTGATGAATGAAATCAGGAAGAGAGGTTATCTTATTGGTAATCATGGATATGATCATCGTGATGGTTGGAAAACTAACCCTATGGATTATATCAACGATGTAAACAGAGCCTCTCAATTTACATCTGACAAAATGTTCCGGCCTCCATACGGCCGACTTTCTATGAAACAAAAGAAGCTGCTGAGATCTTTTAAAATAGTATTGTGGGATATTATAGCTTATGATTTTGATAAGGCATTTGGAAGCAGGAGGTCACTCGGAAAACTTAAAAACAAAATCAGACCAGGTTCAATAATCGTTTTGCACGATACCGCTTTATCATGTGCAAATGAGATCTTAGATGAATTTATAGTATTTGCTCTCGGTAAGGGATATAGATTTGATATGATTCCTGATTTTTATTAATCCAACTTTCATTCAATTATTGAAACAAACAAAAAAATGTGCTTTTGCCTTTGTGTTACTTTGTATTTTACTTTGTATTTTACTTTGTGATACTTTGTGTTTATATGTTTTTGATTTTACCACAAAGGGGAAAACGTTTAACACTTAGGTCCACAAAGGACTTTTTAAATGGGCATCATAAAAGGCTGCAGGTGATTATGCCAGAAATAAAGTTGCTTCTGCAAACACCCTTTCAAACCAGTAATCAACTTTTTTTGATAACGGATTATCAAAAACAGGAAATGGGTTCTCGTGTGTATATCCATACGGAAAATCCCATACATCAACAATGTCCTTCTTATTGAAATTATTAAGAGTTGACATTACTCCTTTACTTGGTATAACAGAATCTTTCAATAAGGAGATTGAGTGTATCTGATCGCGGAGCTTGTTTAAGATGTTCTCTCTGAATGTTTTAAGTCTTCCAAGATCAATCATCGACCTGAATGCCATCCCTATCTGGCTGGTATGGAGAAAGTCAATAAGAGGACTATGACCGTTAAGTGTTTCTTCAAAATCGTACAGATAATATCTGTATACTCTGTCGAAAGCCCGACTATCCATGATCAGTTTTGAAGAACCATTCATATTACTAAAAACAGATCCTCCGCAAAACATAAAAAGTTTCGACTGTGAAAACAGTTTATCAGGGTTTCCCATGAGAATAATCTCAGCAAGAAAAGCGCCAATCGAATAGGCGAAAACATTAAAATCGACAGTACGGGGAATAATCTCATGTTCACCATTTCTGACAACTGACAGCAGTTTTATAATATCAGATGAGGTCTGATAACCTGACTTAAAAAACCTCATTGGATCTTCAGTAAGGCGGTTACTGAGCGCAATATTTGCAAAACTCGACATTTTTATTCCGTCAAGCGAAGAATTCCGGTCCTTCATGAAATTAATCATAGCTCTTGGATCTTTCCATGATGAAGGTGACCTGTTTATATGAAAAGAAATGGGGAAAAGAATGACATAACTATCGGTATATTGTGCAAGGTAAAAAGCCCAGACAAGATATTTTACCCAGCTTCGCTCATTAAGACCATGAAGAAGCAGAATTACTTTAGTACTTTCTCTTCTGGCAGGTGAAAAAACAGGATAGGAGAAGGTGCTGTTTTCAGAAATCAGGGTATCGTTTTTATTCGAAAAATCATACGTAGGTACATCAGACTGAAATGGGATATTATGAATTTTAATATCTGAACCCGGAATTGAAATTTCTTTATCTTCAGTTTTGAAGAGGGATTTAAGTTCGCTATAGGTTTTTGTGTACTCCATGGGATCGGATTGCATAATATTTATACAAAGTAAGCATGGGCACTTAAAACAGGCAAATTTATGTGTCGGCCTTTGCCATGAAGGGATAAAACACTCAAATAAGGGATGTAATTGTATTATTAGTGACAGAATCTGATTATCAATACAGGCAAAACACTTTTTAACTGAATTTAAACTAAGAAAATACTTAATTTTGTATTTTGCTATCAGAATACAAATGATTGACTTTCAAAAACCGATACCAGCATATCTGAATGAAAAGCAGAATATCATACGCCTGATTCTTTTTACTTCGCTTTTTGCGCTGGTTTTTATAAATGCTTATTCACCTTTCGGTGCGGACAGGTGGTATAATCTTACACGACTTGAGTTTTTTACATATTCCAGTCTTACTATTCTGGCTGGAGTGCTTGTTGTTGTTATAAGCCGCATCATAATGTATCATTTTTGTAAAAGACATACTATTAATATATGGCAATATCTTTTATGGATATTTGCTGAAATTCTGTCAATGGCACTGGCTTATGCAGTTTTCGATAAGTTGTTCCTGAAAGATGCCCGGCCCTTTATTGATCTTGTGAGAATTTCTTCGCGGAATACTGCACTGGTTTTGTTATTGCCTTATTCTGTTCTGTGGCTGTATTTTTCATGGCGCGATAAGAAGGAGCAGATAGAACGGCTTGCAGAAAATCCGGCATCTGCAGATAACACCAGAAACATGATTCCATTTTATGATGATAAAGGGATCCTGAAGTTTTCAGTTCTAAAAGAAAACCTGCTTTATCTTGAGTCAGCTGAAAACTATGTGAACATCTGTTATCTCAATAAGGGTAAAGTAGCGAAATATCTTCTTCGGGATACACTCAAAAAAATAGAAGAAAGTTTTTCGGGAACTGAAATAATAAGATGCCATAGATCATATATGGTTAATTTTGAAAAAGTAAAAGTTATCAGAAAAGACAGAGAAGGACTGAAACTTGAATTTGATGATCCCACGGTAACCGATATACCTGTTTCAAAAACTTATATAAATGCCGTAATGTTGACTTTTTCGAAATATTATCAGACCATTGATCCCGGTTAACGGTATTTTGTTTATCAGAATGAAATGTTACTTTTGGATTGATAAAATATCTCCTTAAATATGAATATTCTCATTCTGGGATCCGGAGGCAGGGAACATGCTCTTACATGGAAACTTGCTCAAAGTAAAAAGGTAAATAAGATATTTATTGGTCCGGGTAATGCCGGGACTTCTGAATCAGGGACCAATCTGAAGATCAATCCTGAAAGTTTTCCGGACATTAAATCTGCTGTTCTTGAGAACAACATAGATATTGTAATAGTCGGACCTGAAGCTCCTCTGACGATGGGAATCAGTGATTTTTTCCTGAACGATCCTGAGCTTAAAAATATTCCCCTGATTGGTCCTGACAAAACTGCTGCACAGCTGGAAGGGAGCAAGGATTTTGCAAAATCTTTTCTGACCAGGCATGGGATTCCAACTGCTGCTTTCAGAACCTTCGATAAGACCAACGTAACTGAAGCGCCGGCTTTCCTGAGATCACTCATCCCTCCTTATGTAATTAAGGCTGATGGGCTTGCAGCCGGGAAAGGCGTTGTAATAGTTAATGATATTAAGGAAGCTGAAAAGGAGGTTGAGGCAATGCTCGCTGGTAAATTTGGAGCAGCGGGTCAAAAAGTTGTTATAGAGCAGTTTCTTAAAGGCATAGAGCTCTCGGTTTTTATTATTACTGATGGCATTTCTTATAAACTATTGCCGGAAGCCAAAGATTACAAGCGAATAGGAACCGGAGATACCGGACTGAATACCGGGGGAATGGGTGCCGTATCTCCTGTGTCATTTGCAGATAGTAAGTTCATGGACAAGGTCACTAAAAGGATAATAGATCCAACTTTAAGAGGATTATCAGAGGACAAAATCATTTATAAAGGATTTATTTTCTTTGGTCTGATAAATGTGGGAGGTGATCCATATGTGATTGAGTATAATGCCAGATTGGGAGATCCTGAATCGGAAGTTATTATTCCGCGAATAAAAAGTGATCTTTTCGAATTGATAGAAGGTGTGGCTAATGGAGATCTTGCCAACAGAACATTTGAGATTGACAAAAAGTTTGTATCGACGGTAATGCTGGTCTCCGGTGGCTACCCGGGAACATATGAAAAAGGAAAATCTATTTCCGGAATAGACCTTGTTAAAGATAGCGTAATATTTCATGCCGGTACGACTAGGGACGCTGACAAATTAGTTACCTGCGGAGGACGGGTTCTTGCGGTTAGCTCATGGGGAACTTCAATGAAGGAGGCGCTTCAGACATCTTACCGTAATGCCGGTTTACTGAACTTTGACGGTGTATATTACAGAACAGATATAGGATTTGATTTATAAAAGCAAATGCTTCTTCGAATATTTAAAGGAACAGGTCCCGGAGTAATATTGCTGATAATTATTACTCTTTTGGCTGTGTGGTTTAGTGCGATTCTGAATCAACGGCTGCACCCCAGATTTATATATGAATCAGATCCTATGCCTCTTTATGGTTTCCTTAAGACCCTTATAAAAAATAGTCACAATATTGGAGTAATCCTTTCCTTCTTCATGGTTTCGCTGATGGCTTTCCTTGTCATAAACTTCAATACAACCATTTTTTTTATTAATGAAAGGACTTTTCTTCCCGGATTGTTATATGTGTTGTTTGGTGGTTTTTTCCCCGATCATCAGCTTATGAACCCGGTCATTCCTGCTTCACTTTTTCTGATGTTTGCATTTATGAGAATTATGGATGGTTATCATAAAAACGGGACAGCATTTAATTATTTCGACGCTGGTCTTCTGATAAGTACTGGAAGCTTATTCTATGCAAATCTGATTTGGTTCGGAGCGTTGGTAATAATTGGTATAGCATTGCTAAGGACAGGAAACCTGAAGGAAATTTTTATATCAATTTTGGGACTCTTAACTCCGTATATAATTACTTTCAGTCTTTATTATGTTCTCGGGAAGGATATCAGGACGCTGGTGAAACTTCTTGGAGATAACCTGTTTACGAAGTCAATATATTATCCCTTCCCCGGATTAACCATTGCGGCTCTGATATTTTGCGGAGCTTTAATAATAGTAAGTATAGCTCATCTTATCAGGCATATGGGCACAAAAAAAATAAAGTCGAGGAAAACGTTTTCACTGATGATCTGGACTTTTCTGATCTCATTAATAGTTTATTTTGCACTCCCGTCGGCATCAGTTGAAATAATATGGTTGATAAGCATACCAACGAGTTATTTTCTGACGCATTATTTTATAATTGTGAAAAAGAAAGTAATACCGGAAATCTTATTTTCCCTGATATTTTTATTTATTGTGCTGATACAGCTGTGGTATCTTAAATGAGAGGATTATTTTATCATCGACACTACACCGACACCTGATCCCTGTTGGCCGTCTGTGAAGTCATAACTAATCTGATATATACCGCTTTTCTGGCATTCGAAATCAATAAAAGGATATATTTTCCCTGTTTTCTTATCAAATGATGATACGACTAATTTATTGTTGTCATCTTTAATTGAGAGAATAAGCTGACCTTTCGAATCCTGTGCATTGCACATTGTAAACCTGTATTTAGTATTTTTCCAGAGCGACATATTAGTTTTGAATCTTAAATCATTCTGATTTGAGGTTTTTCCAAGCTGAATCCTGAAGTCCTTAAGGTATTTGGCATCCGATCCGGCGCTCATTGCACAACTATTTATCAGCGGATCTGTTACCTGTCCGAATGACAGTAGTCCGAAAGTAAATAATATGGTCAGAGTTATTATGATCTTTTTCATTCTAATTATTTGAAATTAGCCTGTCCCTGATATTTTTCGTCAACTGAATTAAACCGTCAAGCTGTTCCTTTGTCATCGTAACAACACTTGTTTCGGTTTGTTTAATCGTCAGGCCTCCGTTTTTTTCAACACTAACCGGGTCTCCCTGAGTATATGTAATCCTGATATCACGATACTTGTCTTTTATGTCCTGCATATCTTTACAAAGGCTTGAGAATTCGGGATCGCGGTTACAGTAAGGACTTATGAGCATGATAAGGTCGTTTAAGACAATTTTCTGTTCTCCGATCCTGTCGCTGAGCATTTTATTTGGATAAACATTCACAACCTGTGTTGCCAGGTACTGTCCTTCGATCCATACCCCGATGATCATAAGGGCTGAAAGCTGACCACGGTCATTTGCCCGGAGATAAGTATCAATTTTATTATAGGAATCGATTGAGATGAACAGGAGGGAGTCGAGATTTGATTTATTTTTCGATAGTCTCTTTATAGATTCAAAATCAAAAAACTGGCCAACTTTAAGATCTTCAGCAATCTTCCTTATTGATGAAAGAATTTCAAGCGATGAACCTGTTTTCTCATACATATTCAAATACCCGAGATCTGCACCAAGAATACCCAGAGTAAGGGCTTTGTTAAAACTTGTGCTCTGTCTGTTGGCATCAATTGACTGAGCCAGGTAGTTTTCTGAAAAAGGAACCTGGAGTGTCTGAAGCAGATTGGCAATCTCAACCGGGGAAGCAATGTTCTTTGAGATATCGGCGATCGCTTCCGGGCTTAATTTTTCGACTTCCGAAACCGGAATTGAATCTGATTTGGGAAATACAAACTCCGAAGTTTTGCTTTTTGAATTTCTGCATGAGAAACCCAAAAACACTATAATCATCAATAAAAATACTCTTACTTTCATTCAGGATGATGTATAAGGTATAACAAAAATACAAAAAAATCTCATTAATAATCTATTATATCTTTATTTTCGGATTTTTAAATTATCGAAAAACCGGACAGCTCTCCCGAGTAACTCAAAATAGAGAGTAATATATAGAAAGACAGAACCTAAAAGTACGAGTGAAATGTTAAAAACAAAAGTGTCGGTTTTTATCCCGAAAATGTACTTGGAAGGTGCGTAGAAATGTGTTCTGAAATTAAGGAATCCCTTTTTCTCCGGGTCAAGATAAATAGGATCTGTATTTTGTACAAGGGAGTTATTATATACCAGTATCTTTTTCCGTTCGTAAGGCTTTGTAACTAATTCAAGAAGTTTGTAATTATAATAATTATCCTCAAGTTTTTTCAGCTTCAGGTCATTCATATTATAGAAATTATCTCTCCTGTCGCTTGCTGAATTTGAAATTTTACTAAACACTTTGTCAATCCTGTTTAAATATTTTGTCAGGGAATCTGCAACACCGGGATTAAATTCTTTTGGTGTCAGATCCGAAATATAATTGAAAGCAGCAATAGGAAAATCTGAGGCCATCAATTCCAGTTCATTTTTCAGAAGTTCGAGTTTGCTGAACTTCCTCGAAGGTTTTCTCACAAGAAGGTCTTCTTTATTCCCTATATTCTCCGGATTACTTCTGAATTCGAACAACGAAGTCTCCAGAGCATCACGTAAATATTTAATTCTATGAACCTTATTGAAGTCAGCTTCACTGATTTTTTTCTCAAGGTCATAATATGTTTCACCTTTTGTAGTAAATATTGTTTTACTGTACTTGTTATCTTTAAACTGTGAAACAATCAGCGCTTCGTAAGTCCAGCGTGTTGGCATCATCTCAGCAATTAAGGGAACCTTATCAACATTGCCTATCTTTCTGTTTAGCTTGTCGAATGAAAACATGGCTCCGCTGAGGACCATCATAGGGATTATCAAAAGAGGTATAACAATGTAGATAGTGATGGCAGAATTAAAAGATGCTGATATGTTCAGCCCAATCATATTGGCGCAAAAGGCGGTTGCGAACAGTGCCAGCCAGTAATGAAACAGCATACCTTTTATACCAAGGATAGGGTTTGCTATAGAAATAAAAAGAAAGGTCTGTATCGACGAGATGATGATGAGAATTGCGACTTTAGATAGCAGATAGCTGTTCCTGCTTAAATTCAGGAAACGCTCACGTTTAAGAATCTTCCTGTCGCGGAATATCTCTTCAGCACTTATTGTCAGCCCAAGAAACAAGGCAACAATAAGACTCATAAAGATATAAATAGGAATATTCTCGTTTTCGGAAAAAATATAAATGCTGGAATCAGGGTCAGGAATATACCTTATAATGTAAGAGAGAATAAAACCCAGCACCGGAGCTTCGAGCAGAGTAAGCAAGACATATTGATTATTTGATATTTTGCTCTTCAGGTCTCTCGAAAAGTAGATCCGGAATTGTTTCAGGCGTCCCGGTCTGCGCAGATTATTGTGAGGAGGCTCTTTTATTTCAGGAACTTTTATAAATGGATTCCTTGAAGTATATGTACTTGCCCATTCATCGGGTCCGACTTTTCGTTTTTCCGTATACTTGCCGAACTCATCAACAACCTGGGTCTCTATTATATTAAAGATGACTTCAGGATTCACATTTCCGCATGCCGGACATTCCCCCTGGTTTGAGTTAATCTGGGCATCAAGGGTTTTAAAGTAAATAACTGAATCGACAGGATTGCCGAAATACGCCATGCATCCGCCACGATCGAGAATTACAACCTTATCAAACATCTTGAATATTTCAGATGAGGGTTGATGAATAACTGTAAAAACCAGTTTCCCTTTAAGAGTAAGGTCGCGTAAAAGATCCATCAGGTTTTCTGAATCCCTTGATGACAAGCCGGAAGTCGGTTCATCAAGAAACAGTACCAGCGGTTCTCTTATCAGTTCCAGTGCAATATTCAGCCTTTTTCGTTGCCCGCCGCTTATTACTTTATTGAAAGGTGAGCCTACTTTTAGGGAGCTTTTTTCCAATAAACCAAGATTTGACAGAGTATTATTGACAATCTCTCCGATTTCCTCCCTGGTCTTTTCCCTGAAACACTGACAGGCTGCATAATACAGATTCTCGAATACGGTAAGGTCTTCAATAAGCAGATCATCCTGTGGGACATATCCAAAAACGCCTTCAAGCTCTGTATTATCTTTAGCTATATCCAGACCGTTTATTTTAACGCTTCCTGACGAAGGTTTCTGGATCCCACTCATCAGATTCATTAAGGTGGTCTTTCCCGAACCGCTTGCACCCATTATTCCTACAAGCTTACCCTCTTCAACTGAAAAGCTTACATCATTTATAGCCGCTTCCCCTTCCCTGAAATGATATGAAAGATTTTCAACTGTGAATGAAATTTTGTGGATAATAATACTTGCCAGAAAATTTGAACTGATGTCACTATAGTAGATTGAATTACCCTGCAGTGATTTTACTGAGCCTCCCTTTGCAAATGTATAAACCTGACCTGCCCTGATAGGCAGACCATTCAGATATAACTGATCGTCAGAAATATATTTGATAAAATAAAGGTCAACACTCTGTACTCTTAAAATAATTATTTTGGTATTCTGGTAACCCGTATGCATCTTTTTGCATAGCTCACAGGTTTGAGTTTCAGGGGTGAGAACCAGAATAGCAGGATTCTTCAGATCTTCAGGATTAACATTTTTTACAAATTGTTCGATTGCAGCGAATTCGTCGGCAGATATTCTGAATACTTCAGCAACAGTATTTATAATATTCATTCTCTGTAGAGTAAACTGCCTGGATGCGTTTACCAGCTCATAGAGCCGCATCAGAACAACTACTTTCTGTTCCTGGTTAAGAGTACGGTTGATCTTTTTACATATTCCCAGAATTTTCACAGAGTCTTTCACAGAGGGAGCCAGAGCTTTTTTGGGAACTGATCTTTGCACAACCGGTCCGGCCAGGTTATCAAAAAGTGCCAGATATTCCTGAACAGTCTCCCTGGAAAGCTGTTTTGTAAGTAGATCAGCAACATACTCACGTTCATTCATGAGTATCCCACTGTCCTGCTTTACAATCAGGGCAAATAATTCCATTAATGCTTTCAGAATTTCTTCACTCATAAGCCAGCTGCGAAATTCAATGGTTCGAAGTTAAAAAAACTATTCCTGTATACCTGATAGCTAAATAGGTTTTATTTCCTTCAATATTTACAAATTTCAGTTTCGTTAATCACTTTAATCACTTACTTCCTGTTAAAGATTTTATCACATCTATCTCTTCCTGTTTGTAAGGGCTGCCATCTTTTCTGAAAATATCATGAAACCATAATTCCGGTTCCGAACCATCAGGAATTGGAGTATCCCAGGCATACATAGTATTTGTTTTCCCTGTCACAAGTCCCCAGTTAATTGCCCCGATATTTTGTGCTTTAAGGATTGGCATGATATTAGAAAACAGACTGTTATTCCGTCGTGCCATATACTCGGTACATATCATGGGGCGATTATATAATTTCAGCGAATCAATCATTTTCTGATGATTAACGGGATCAGAGTAGTTATGGTATGAAATGATATCAGAATTAGTAGCCTGAAAGGAGTTGAGTTCCTTAAGGTCATTATTCCAGATGCCACATGTTACAGGTTGTGAGGGATTTATCTCACGACTCCACGTGAAAACCTGTTTTAACAGGGGCATAGACCTGTTTCCATAGCCTGAATTGCCAGGTTCATTGTATAGGTCCCATGCCACAATACGTGTGTCCCTGCCGAAAGTCATGAGTAGATCTTTAACATATTCCTGAAGCTCACTTATAATGGAAGGATCGGTGAAAATTAAATCCCCCGGGTCCCTTACCCAGCCTGAATTATGTACGCCTGGTTTTGGATCGGGTTGTTTACCGGCCTGATAGGTTGGATTCCAGCAATCATCGAATATGACAAAAATAGTCCTGATACCATGCCTGTCAGCAATTGAAAGATATTCTTTCATTCTATTTTTAAAACCATCTTTATCAATTTCCCACGCCTTATGATGCAGATAAACCCTCATACAGTTAAACCCGATTTTTTCAGCCCATCCTAATTCGCGATTAATTGTTGCCGTATCAAATGTTTCTGACTGCCACATTTCGAGCTGATTTATTGCAGTGCTTGGTATAAAGTCGGATCCTCGTAACCAGGGCAGGCTTTTTGCCCAGTCCCTTGCCTTTTCAGCACTCCATACGGCCGTATTGCCTGGTTGGCTTCCGGATTTTGTTTTACTATTTGTACAGGATAAAAAGATGATCTGAAGAAGAACAAATAGAAAGACGGGAGCAATTTTTTTTAATTTCATATAAAAACGATTTGAGTTTGGAATTCATTTAAAATTAGAAAGCTCAATACAGGCAAATATTATACGGACCGGTCCTGCAATGCATTCTAAAATGATAAAGATGTAAATTTTAATTTGAAATGCAATAAATGTATTGTTTCAAATAATGAAATCATTGGTGTAATTCAGGAAAGTAGCATGTATGATCTATTGAAAAGTTCTTTTTAACCACAAAGGACACAAAGCAGGCACAAAGTGCACAAAGGGAATATCTTGATATTTATCCCGATAGCTCTCGGGACGGGACTTTGTGCCCTTTGTGTAAAAGCCACCTCTGCAGTCTGGCCACTGCGCTGAAATAGCCCACCGGGCTATTTCTTAACGCTTGTGCCCCTCCTAACGCTTCGGTCGGGATCTTCGCTTCGCTTCGATTTGTGGTTAATAGATTTTATCATTTTAATCATTTTAACCGGGTTACGATTGAAACATCAAAAATTACGATCCGTCAACTGACATTATCCATTCCGCATTTATTATTTTTTTTCAGCCCCTGCCTGTATTTTCTTTGATCATAATTTGAAAATTAACCATTAACATTAAAACAATGGAAAAAAAATTAAAATCAGCTTGTACAGGATTATTGATTTTATTCTTAATTATCCTTTCTTCAATTGCAGATGCACAATCAAACAAGGCAGTAACGAAAAAATATCTGAGTGAATTGCCAAACATCCAGCTTAGCAAAGCTATCAGGAAATACCGGATGATAGCAGTTTATACAAATCGTGATCTCTATGGAAATTTCACCGGGAAAACACTGGTTTCAGGTGATTACACAAGAGGGCTTCCCGGTGACAGTGCCCAGTGGAATAATGTTTATATTTCAGCTTCAAATAATTTTTCAGCTCCTTTCCCAGCCGGGACAAAACAGAAATATATGGAAAATTTCAGATATGTTCCGTCAGGTAAGATGATGGAGGAACAATCATTTAAGAGTTTTCCTAAATCATTTGAAAATATATTTGCGAGAAACCTGATATGGGATATGATGTCAGCTGATATCTTTGCATGGAATTATTATGATTCGTTAAAGTTGAACAAACCATATTTAATTCCGGATATAAAAGGCAATTTCAACATGGCCGATATAGGTAGTTATTCTCATAGTAAAATAATGTTATGCTGGAGAGGCATAACTGAATTTAACGGACAAATGTGCGCGATAATTGATTTTAATGCTATCGACAATAAGCTGGAATTGAGTATGGACCTGATTAAATCAAAGGGAACTGAACAGTACTGGGGATCTGTTTTTGTATCATTGAAAACAAAAAGCATAGAGCATGCTGATATGTACAGTGGAACTATCCAGGAGATTGAAATTAAAGGGATGAAAGACAAAATTCTGATGAAAACTATCCGGGAAATTTCCATTGAAACGATTCAATAAAGAAACATTATTTTGCATAAGATGAAAAAAACTGTACTTTCCAGGATAATCAATCAAAGAGATCCTGTTTCCCATATAGTCTTCCTTGGTTTCTCGGTATTATTAACTGTCATTTTATCTTTAGCCGGAGTTATCGATTCTGCCAGATACTTCTCTTTAAGCGTTTGCATCTTGTTGTTTGCCCAACTGGAAGTATTCTTCTTTTTTGGGACCAGTTTATTTGCCAGTTTAAACTTCGACAGAAGTCCGGAAGAAATTACCAGGATCGTGCTTTTCAGGTTTTTGATTTTCATAGCCGGCTGTCTCACCGTTTCTCTTATACTCTTTATCCTGCTGCAATATGCAGGATTGTGGATTGCGGGAGAAGATCTGTCAAAAGTGGCTTATAACTTTGTTCATACAGGCATAGGACCATGGTTCAGAGCGACTATCAAGGGCTTATCTTTCGGTGGGGTAATCTTTGTTATTTTGCTGTGGCAGGCTTCCTTAAAGAGAGAGCAGAATCTGAGAGAGGAAAAACTGATTTTTCAGAATGAGACTTTAAAAAACCAGGTTAACCCGCATTTTCTCTTCAATAGCCTGAATACCCTTTCGGCACTGGTTAGTACTCAGCCCGATGTTGCCGAGGAATTTATTCACAGGCTTTCTTCTATTTACCGGTATATTCTCGAAAACAGTTCCAAAGACAGGGTTCTCTTAGGAGTTGAATTATCATTCATTAAAGATTATTTCTTTTTGCATAAAATAAGGGACGACGGGAAAATTCAGCTTGAGATACAAGTTGAGGACTATGATAATTCTGAGATTCTTCCGGTTTCGCTGCAGATTCTTGTCGAAAATGCCATAAAACATAATAAGGCAACACGCGAGAGCCCGCTGAAAATTTTAATTTATATAGAAAATAAGCATGTAGTAGTTAAAAACAATCTTCAGAAGATGGCTCAGCAGCTAAGCTCTACGCAAATAGGACTAAAGAATCTTGCTCAGCGGATCAATCTTGTTACTAAAAAAACACTGATCATCGAAGAGACGCCAAAAGAATTTATTGTTAAAATACCTTTGCTGTAATGAATATTCTGATAATTGAAAATGAAAAACCGGCAGCTGATAAGCTTGTCAGACTTTTGACAAAGATTGATCAGTCAATAACTATTCTTGGTGTTATAGAAACCGTGGAAGATGCAATAAACAGACTGCAGGAAAAACCGTTACCAGATCTGGTCCTGATGGATATCCAGCTTGATGACGGACTGTGTTTCGAAATCTTTGAGACAACCAGTATTGATATCCCGATAATTTTTACAACTGCTTATGATGATTATATGCTTAAAGCTTTCAAAGTGAATAGCATAGATTATCTTCTTAAGCCTGTTGATGAGGAATTGCTTAAATCGGCCCTTACCAAATTTAAAAAGCTTTTTGCTGATAAAGATCCGTTTAAGAGAGATTTCAGGCAACTACTGTCAGAATTCAGAAATCAATATAAATCGAGGTTTCTTATAAAGATTGGCGAAAAGTACAGGTCTGTTCCCGTTTCGGAAATAAGCCATTTTTATATTAGTGAGCGCAGCGTTTTCCTAAGCGATAATAAAGGAAAAGATTGTGGGATTGATTATTCTCTCGACCAGCTGCAAACGATCCTTGATCCTCGTAAATTCTTCAGAATTAACCGTGAATGTATCGTTAATATTGAAGCTATTACGCTGATGTATAGTTATTCTTCCAGCAGGCTGCAACTGACTTTGAAAGAAAGGGAAAAAAGCGATCTGTTTGTCGTAAGCCGTGAAAAAGTTTCGGATTTTAAAAGATGGATAGATAAATAGAACCTGTTACTAAAAAAATGTCATTCCCGGTCTTAAAGCATTTCTGTACAACTGGTTTTTATGGCAGGTATACAAGTATCAGTTTATGATTTTTATAAATATATGGTTTGGAGTTTTAAGAATCGATATGAAATTATAGGGTGTTGAAAAAATCCTTTTTAACCACAAAGCACACGAAGAAGGCACAAAGAGCACAAAGTTAAAAGCCTAAAAAACAGTTCTTTGTGTCCTTTGTGTTAGTCCTTTGTGATCTTTGTGGTAAAAGGATTTCGACCTTTTCAACAGCTCCTGATCAAATACAATCCTGGTAGGATTTTTTCACCATTGGCATTCCGGCACTTTGTCAAAATCTTTCGTGACTTGGTCAAAACGAGTTGATGGATCTACTAAATACCTTTAAATTTAGCGTGAAATATCAGGAATTTTATTTTAGAAGATTATGAAAACGAGAAGAAGTATTTTGCCGTATTTGATTGGAATGGTTATAATTCCGTTTTGGTCGTGTGGTCATCTGGGAAGTTCAAAAGATATGAAGGAAGCAGAAAACAGAATTGTGCAGCAAAACGACGGATCTATTTCACTGATACTCGATAAAGCAGCATGTTACAGCGATGTATCGAACCCCTCAAACAATACTGCAGACTGGGATATTGTTATCTCTAAACCGGGCCGTTTTAAAGTCTGGCTTTCGAGTGCCACTAAAGACACATCTTTTCTCCATTATGCGAATTCTGTTAGAATAAGCCTCCTGGACGACAGGCTGGAAGCAAATCCGGGCTGTGACAAAATTGTACGAAATTCTAATGAGGTTCATTACCCTTATTACAGGGCAGATTCTTATATGGGATCGATTTATGTATCAGAACCGGGAGAATATAATATTCAGTTAATAAGTGAGAAAGTCATTGCGAGAAATGCTGTTCCGAATAGCACCTCAAAAGTTGATGACACTAAACTGATGTCAGTTATGCTTACTCCTGCAACGCGTTAGTAATGCTCTGAAAGAGTTAAAAATAAAAAACCTCCGGTTGCAACCGGGGGTTTTTATTTTTAGCCATTTCATGGCTTAAAAGCTTTGAGATAAACCACTTTACAGGCTGATAAAGCAGCTTCGCTTTCAACTTATCATCTTTTTAATTGTATCAGTTTGCTTTTCAATTAAATTCTTTGATTTTCATCACCCATTTTATTTAAACATTTCTTTCTAAATATATTTCATATACCAGAAAGAGATTGGCTTTGCCGGGCTCGACCACTACGTGGTCCCGGTTCCTCGCTTCGCTACTAATGACAACATTTGTA
>DCFT01000102.1 GCA_002319885.1 Bacteroidales bacterium UBA1797 | reverse complement strand
CAGCCATCTAGAGTCCTGGCATTAAATTGATTACAGTCTGTTACTTTAATTCTGCTGCAGAATAAGAAGCCTGATTCTTCAACCCTGAGTGCTCAATTTCAGTAATTTGGATCTCATGTGATAGCTTTTGGTAAACACCATTTGTCCAGCCAAAGCCGTCCTGATTGGGATATTCCCCTCCTCCGCCTTTCTTTGTGGTATCCTCAACATTATATTTTTCGAGCATCTTAAATGTGGATCTATAAACCTTTTTATTTAAGGCAAGCCAACGTGATCTTATCACTCCTGCAATATCATTAATACCATAATTTTCTAAACCCGAGATTGTTATCCACAGTAAAGGAGCCCAGCCATTAGGCGCATCCCATTGTTGACCAGTGTTATTTAAGGTTGGAACCACTCCGCCTGATTTTAAGAAATTTACCTCAATATTTTTAGACACTTCCATTGCCTGTTTATTATTGGCTATTCTGCAGAACAGAGGATAGACACCCGCTAAGGATAAAATTTGAGTCTGATCAGCCTTTTTGAAATTATAATCCATAAAAAATCCTTTTTTCTGATTCCAGCAATATTTGATAATAGCTTTTTGACGTGACTCAAATTGTGATTTAAAAAACGCTGCTTTTTGGTCATTACCTGCTAATTTATAACTTTTGGAAAGTACGTATTCCAAATTATATAAAAGAGAATTTAAATCCACAGGAATAATATCCGTTGTGTGTATTGTATATAACTTATAGTTGCCGGCACTGTCGGAAGATAACCATCGGCATGAAAAATCCCATCCTGATTCAGCAGATGCCCGTAAATTTCTGAAAACCTCTTTCTTATCCAACCCGGGAATTCTCAGCGCTGCTTCTTCAGCAGTTTTTATATCCTCACGGTAGCTTTCAGAACGGGGTATATTCTTATCATCCCAATACCTGTTTAAAATTTCACCGTCATTAAGCCGTACAACACGTCTGAATTCGTTTATTGGAGCCACAAGTTTGTCGGTGCCATCCATCCAGAATTCGTACTCTTTTTCCATATATTTAAGGTAATGGGTAAAAACAGTATCACCCTTTATATCGGAAAGAAGAGAAATCATCAATGAATAAAAAGGTGGTTGTGAACGACCAAGATAATAGGTCCTGTTTCCATTAGGAATATATCCGTATTTTTCAATTAAATATGAAAAATTTTTAACCATGTTTTCAATTAGTTCAATGTGGCGGTCTTCCTTTAATCCAAGCATGGTGAAATAGCTATCCCAATAATATATTTCACGAAACCTTCCGCCAGGTACTATATATGGATATGGCAGGGGTATTAGCGTTCCCGATCTTACTTTGTCAGGCGATCGCTTTAATACATTCCATAACCTGGAAATATGTTCATTAATAGAGGAAGAATCAGGAATATAATAAGATTCATTGCCTGGAATAATAAAATTATCTCTAAGAAAAGTTCGTACTGACGAATCAGATCTGTTTTTTAGATCTGAATATTTTTCTCTGATAATTTCAGGATTATACATAGGAACACAATCAACAAAAGTCTTGCAATCGGGAAAAATGTTTTCATTCGATTGAATGTCGAAAAATAACTGCCCGTAAAGTTCCTCAGGAGTCCCTATAACTACTTTTTCACTCTTCGGGGTACAACTAATGAACAATAAAATTGAAAGCAGAAACAGTGTACTCTTAATCATACGAATTATGCCTGTACCTGCTACCTGTTTAAAATTGAAAATAAAATCATCAGGCCGGGTCGAACATTTTGACTTTGGTATCGGAAAACGCTTTATCATGGAATAAATTTACTATAGTGAGTTAATGCTGCTTATATAAATGTTTCAATTTATAATGAGACATAGATTTCTTAACCTATAACTATAGAATAGGATCACTACAAAAGGCTTTTCGCTTACAGCTTTTGCAGTATTTACCCATCCAGACATCGTCAAACTGGTTCATAATGGCTTTAACCATTTCGGGATTAGTTGTAACGAAACCTGATTCAAAATTACGGGTATTTGCACTTTTTATACCTAATCCTGCTCCGGTAAGATTTGCAGAACCAGTATAAGCATATTTACCATCAATAATAATGTGTTTAAAATGAATCCTGGGGCAAAGCTGTCTTTCTAAATTATCCCAAAGCATAGGGTATTTATCAAAACTCTTCCTAAAGTTAACACCAGGTTCTTTGGCATGCAAAAGACGAACAGCTACTTTATTCTTCAATAAACTGTCAAGTACTGATAAAAAGGATTGAACGGTTCCTTTGTAATGTACATGCAAATCTTTAATATCGGCGGTACCTATCCATACAAAAGAAGTTGCATTTGCAACAGGTTCAATAGCTTGCTTATATAGTTGTTCGTTAGTAATAAAATTTGCGATCATGGTACAGTATCCTTTTTGGTAGATTTGAAGCTCATTTTACCTTGCCTGCAATCCAACAGTGTATATTACATTATCTTATTACGCATAAACCTTAAAGGTATGAATAAAAAATAAAAGCTCTGATTACCTATCCTCTCCTGAAGAAGAATTATTGAACAAAACTTCATGTTTATAGTTATTGATTTATATAATTCTTAAATATGAAAAAAATATTATTCGCCATTTTGATAGTTCTTGCTTTCATCCAGATTGCAAACGCGCAATCACCTAAAGATGACATCCTGAATCTGGTAGTCTCCCTTGACAATTCAATTGTTAAGAAGGATAGCATAAAGATAAAATCGCTGCTCAGTGATGATTTTATCGGGACAATACCCACTGGAGAATCCTTTCCGAAAGCCCAGTATATAAGGTTTCATTGCAGACCCAATGTTGGACTTTTATCTATAAATATGATTGATAAAGACAGAACGTCAGTCCGCTTATATGGCAATAGTGCCATTGTTAACCGCAGGGTTAATGTATCCAAAAAAGCACCCGACGGATCTGTGAGAAATTTTGATGTACAGCGGATTGAGGTTTGTATTCAGCAACATGGTAATTGGTACATTGCTGCAGGTCAGGGGACAGAAGTGATTAAAAAGTGACAATACATATTGAATATTAGTTTTGAACTGCCATAGCACATATTTCCACTGGCTTATGTATCAGGTATGTTATGCAGTTTACAATCAGCAGTATTATTTAATAAGAATGCTGTAAATAAGCTTCCTTAAATTCATTTTCATTCAAAATAATTCATAATAATTCCTTTTAAAATACAGAATAATGAAAAAAGTAGCGTTAGTAACCGGAGCATCATCGGGTATTGGAAAAGAAACAGCCAGATTATTGGTTCAGAAGGGATATACTGTTTATGGGGCAGCCCGCAGATTGGAAAAAATGGGTGAGCTAAAAGAAGCCGGAGTTAAACTTATAGCAATGGATGTAACAGATGATGCTTCGATGGTTAATGGGGTAAATGAAATCCTTAAAAACGAAGAGCGGATCGATATATTGGTAAATAATGCGGGATATGGATCTTATGGAGCACTCGAAGACGTACCAATCTCCGAGGCAAAATATCAGTTTGAAGTAAATATTTTTGGATTGGCCCGTTTAACCCAGCTGGTGCTTCCATTTATGCGGAACCAGCATTCAGGAAAGATTATCAACGTATCATCAATTGGAGGAAGCATTGGAGAACCACATGGTTCGTGGTACCACGCAACAAAATTTGCAGTAGAAGGATTAAGTGACAGCTTGCGGATGGAACTGAAAGAGTTTGGTATTGATGTAGTGATTATTAAGCCGGGAGCTATAATAACCGAATGGGGTACTATTGCAAGACAAAATCTTTTAAAAGTATCAGGAAATACCGATTATAAAACATTGGCGAACAAACATGCTAAAATGTTTGAAAATGCCGATAAACATGGCTCACAACCCATTGTCGTTGCTAAAACTATTGTCAAAGCTGCAATATCCAGGCATCCAAAAACCAGATATGCAACAGGAGGCGGCGCTAAAATTATTTTATTCCTGAGAAAAATTTTGTCGGACAAAATGTTTGACAAAATGGTGTTAAGTGTGATGAGGTGAGTTTTCCTGGTATTTAACAAATCTATTTCCTTATACAACGAACTGACTCCCCTCGTTGCTTTGGAGTACTGCTGCTGCCTAAACTATTACTCAGTGAAAGAAAATGGTCGTAAGCCTCCAGATTCTTGCTTTCTGTTGAACTCCACCAGGTACCGATACCACCCATGTTGAGAAATGATCCATTTTCAATACGATACCCTCCTGCCAGACCTGCAAAGCCGATCTCATCTGATCCGTTGCTTCCATCAGCCCATCCGCTGATGCTTTTCAGTTTAAAACCCGGACCTACCTGTCCTCTTAAAAAATAAGCCAGTTGTGACCAGTCAGCATCACTGGCCACCGTCCAGCCTTCCGGAGCTAAACCCCGGGGATCATTCACTGCATACCAATTATATAGTTTGCCATATTTCTGACCTTTTGCAGGTTCGTTATTATAGTAACACCATGCAGGTTTTCCTGCATCTCCGGCTGCTACCCATTCTTTGTTGGTTCGTGCTTCCGGTATTGTATCACCATTCCTGAATGTACTTACATTAAGGTTTGCTACAGCCCACTTCTGGGTACCGATAGTGACAGTTCCGGGATCTTTGATCTTATTCACAGTTTCAGGTTTTGGACTCTTCTGAACAGACTTTGTTTTAACTGGTGTCGTTTTCGAACCGGTTTTTGCTGATTTTGTTTTCGTCTGAACGGATTTAGCCCCCTTTTGTGCAGATTTTGTTTGAGTCTGGACAGTTTTTAGACCCTTCATGTCAGGATATGAACCACTCAGACGATCTGGACTGGCCGATACATTTCCGTTAGAAAATAATAGTATAAAAATACCTGTTGCAGTGATAACCTTTTTTATGCAGATCATTTTCATTTATATATTTGTTTGGCGTTGGTAATTGCTGTGCATCAGGTATTAAACGTTATATTTTGGAAATTGTTGCATGCCGGAATAAGCAACTTTCAGCAATATTCAAAAGTGGCAGAAAATACTAATCAGTCCGGCCATAATTCATTAATGATTACCTTCCATTGTTGTTAAAGAGAGGCTTGAAGGTATACCAGGCCACAACAGGAAAAAAGACCATCGGAACAGCAAGGCCGGGGAAAAGTTCGGGGTTCCTGACTGATAAAGGAAGAGAAATTGAAATAGGAATAATAACGGCTGCAAAGGAAAGAATTGAAATCAAAAGATTGAAGGCTATAATCCCTTTCATTTTAAAGTAGCGGATAAAAAAATAATAGGTAGTACTGAATATTAAACATACAAACATGTTAAGACTGATCATGGTTCCGGGGTTTATAATGCCTGAAAAGTCTGTCTCAGTAGCAAAGAAGTATATCCGGCTATAAATAATGGCTGCAAGAGCAGCCATTAATCCTGAGATAAGTCCATGAAAAAAATGTTTCCTGAACATATTTATTTTGTAACCGGTACATTAATAGTTACTTTCAATATTTGTGCTCCATGATTCGGTTCGGCTGTATTGATATTATAATCCATTCGGTTAACCTCAATTGCGCCGGTAAAAACATTATTCACAAAGGTGAAAGGTAATGTGATCTCTCTCTGTACACCATGAAAATCAAGCGTTCCTGCGGCTTCAAAGCCGGTGGCTGTTTTACTTATCGTTTTTGAAGTAAAGCGAATAACCGGATATTTAGAAGCATCGAGCTATTTATCACTTTTGGCATGAGTATTTTTCATACCATTTCCGGTATTTATAGATTCTACATCTACAGTACAATCAAATTTGGATGCTGCAAGGTTGTTAGCATCAAACTGTATGGTCCCTTTTAGACCCGTGAATTCGCCTGAGGGATCACCACCATCGAATTTTACCGCATAATTGTTCCCGATTTTCCAATCGAGCGACTGAATGAAGATAAATGCAGACGCAACAAAAATGACTCCTGCAATAGCGGGAAAGAATGCTTTTTTCATTTGAAATAGTTTAAAATTTAAAAGTAGGTTTAGTGATTGATATAATCGTTTAGATAGAGTAAACACTTAAGTCGCGGTATTGTTTGAATTTAAAAGGATATTTAACAGTTAATATTGATTTATGATAATTGTCTGAAAATTTTCTCCTCCTGTAATAGATTATTATATCCGGATTCTATCTAAAAGCAATCTCTTCCCTCTGTTCAAGTTTATACAGGTAATTTTTTAATGTGAACCTGATGTTACCTGTAAATTTTTCACAAATTCAGGTTGGCGTTATATCTCCAAGCATCACTTTGAACTCTTCGACGTCTTTATTTAAAACAGGTAGCTATGAAGCTTAAGGAAGATGCGCTGGAGAATTTCATTCGTAGGAACAAAGACAAATTTAGTGTCTACCGGCCTCCCGATAACCACCTGGAAAAATTCCTGCTTAAAATAAATTACCGGATCAGACATCTCATCAGTATTGTACCCTACCTGATCAGATTAGGGATTGCCACTGTAATCATATTTACTGCTTC
>DCFT01000170.1:16023-31316 GCA_002319885.1 Bacteroidales bacterium UBA1797 | reverse complement strand
CTATATAGTCTGTAGCCGAATAGCAAATAGAAAGATAATCTGTTACATTATCTTTCCCCAGATGTTCATTCTGTATAAGTTTGATAGCAAAATTGGTAGTAAGTGAATTCCCGAATGGCGTCTCTCTCAGCAATGAATAATCACCCTTTGACCTTATCTTTTTAAGATCATAAGGAAAATAATTTATTTTATTGAACCCGGCTTCGAAACTGTTAGAATCGGGCAGGCAATCAACATAATCCTTTACAGGCCGAAAGAGATTCCATGTTGAATTCAGGTATGAATCTGAATACCTCATAGCATTAAAATCGTTAACCCATGCAGGAAGAGTACTGATATAATAGGTACTCGACATCCATGTTCCTGTAATGTTATCGAACCAAAATGCTGCATCAGCTGCATGACCGGCTGAAAATATTGCCGAACTTTCTTTTAATCCAATTCCAAAAACTTTAGCCTTCTTACCTGTAGCCAGCTTAAGTTCATCCGAGAAGGTTGAGACAAGCAGGTTCACCGGTGAATGCAAACCTGATTCAAAGCTTCCGCCTACGGGACTGACACTGATATCCTTTGTGCAATTAATCTGGTCATTCCTCAGGGGAACATACCAGTCATCGGAAGTTATACCGTGAAATGCCGGCTCTGCACCTGTTGAGATTGTTGCATGACCAGGAGCGGATTGAGTGAGCAGATATTCAAATGAAGCATTTTTAAAATATGTTCCCTCATTTATTAGCTTTTTTATCCCGTTTTCACATAATCTGTCATGTAACTTTTCAAGCTGATCATATTTCAGTTCCTCCACCACTATCCCTATAACAAGCTTTGGTTTATCAGGCGGAAGATAAGCTCCCTGACCGGACAATCTGACAAATCCCAGAATCAAAAAAATTACTATTGTATATCTTTTCATAATTTACTCCCCGTTCTTAATATAAGCAAGACATCCCTTCAGATACTGATTAAAACAAGCTTATTGTTATTAAAGCAAGGTGCAAAAATACTTGTTTTAATAAGAGAACCAAAGGAAGAAGATTAATTAGTAACCACGAACCTTCCCCGGTAAGATTTTTTGCTGATCGAGTCGGTTAAAATAATGGTATAAATACCTGGTGATAAAAATTTAACATTAATGACGGTTGGAATACCCTGAATAATTTCAGTATTGTAGTTATCAACCAGCATACCAGTCAGATTAATAATCCTGACATTCATTATACCGGAACCTGTTTCAGGTATAACTACATTAATATTGTTTCTTGAGGGGTTGGGATATAAAAGCAACTGAATTGATGACTTTACTGAATCAGTAACAGTAGGAAGCAGTGACATACCTACGATCAGATCGGTTCTTTGGCCCAAAACCACATTGACATTAAAAATAGTCGTATCGTGATAGCCGGTAGCCGAAAAGGTAAGATTCCATGAACCTGGATAAAGGAATCTCTCAAAACTGCCGGTAAGTGTATCGGAATAGACCTGAGAACTGTCTTCGTCGTGACCGATTATGAAAACTTTTGCAGGCACCGGAGCATGAGTGTTTACATCTATTACTGATCCATGAATCCCGTATAAGGCATTTTCAAGATATCCTATAAATGAGTGCCAGTTATACTGCCATAACAACGGAAGGCGGTCTGCAGGAGTAACGGATTCATTATCAAGCTCGATCGTCACTTCACGCCCCTGAAGCTCCCATGTAATAAAATCCTGTCTGCCTCCATAGACCGAGTACCACTGGTAACCATTCGTAATTCCATTATCCAGAAAAGTCATATAGCCTGAAACAGAATTAAAATGCACAGTATCTGTGTATTGCCTGCTTATACTTTTAAACCAGTCGTTATCGGCATGTAATCTCTCCCACCTGTCCCACGGATAATTAACCACCTCCTCTCCTGTATGAAAATTCGCAGAAAGAACAAACTTATGCTTCCTCATAAATTTCATCATGTCAATAGTTTCCTTCTGTTTAATAGTATTAGGAGTTATCGGATCGGGAAAATTCCTGTTAAGATCATAGCCATTTGCATTGTAACGGGTAGGCGAATTAATGGTATCACCATGATTGTAAGTACCGTCGGGGTTGGCAAGCGGATTAATCCATATTTCCAGATTATCCACGAGATTTTTTACACGGTTGTTGAGTGAATAATTTTTTAGAAGGTAGTCGGCAAGATGAAGCATAAGAACATACCCTGCAGGTTCATCACCATGAATGGTTGAGGAGTAAAAAACCGCAGGCCTGCTTCCGTCAATATCCGGATTGTCCGAAATTTTAAGTGCAAGCACCAGTTTCCCTCTTATGCTTGTTCCGATTGTATCAAGCCGGCATAACGACGGGTAGAGTTTTGTAAAACCCAACATAATAGAATCATACTGGGAAAGAGTGGGATAAACATCCCATTCCATAGCCTGACTCACACTTCCGACCGAAAATAAAGCCTTTTGAGAAATCTTAGTTACTATCTTATAATCATACTTTTGAGCGATAAACCACTCAATTGTAACAGGAGACAGACTAACATAGACAACATTATCTTTTACAGATAAGATGGAAACATTTTTTGCAAGTATATCAATTGACTTTTTATCTGAATATGGAACTATAACTTCAGCCTGACCATATTGAAGCATCATCTGCCGTAATTGATCATCAGAACTTATTGTCTGTGAGAAACAACTCAATGCCGGAAAAACTGTAGTAAAAAATAATATCAGGAATCGCCTTGACATAATTCTTCTATACGTTGAACCTTATATGAAGGATATCTCCATCATCTACAATATAGTTCTTTCCTTCAATGTAAAATTTCCCGGCTTCTTTACAGGCATGCTCTGATCCCAGTGAAACGAAGTCGTGATATTTCATAACCTCAGCTCTTATAAAGCCTCTCTCCAGATCGCTATGAATCACACCAGCTGCCTGAGGTGCTGTCATCCCGGTTTTAATAGTCCATGCCCTGATCTCCATTTCTCCCACTGTAAAGAATGTCTGTAAATTCAACATTTTATATGCAGCTCTCACCAGCTTATCCACACCAGGTTCAGCGAGTCCGGCGTCTTTAAGAAAAGCCATGCGGTCCTCATTACTTTCCAATTCAGCTATTTCAGCTTCAGTTTCCCCGGCTATTACCAGAATTTCAACATTACTGCCCTTAAAGTATTCCTTAACTTTTTCCACGTATTTATTACCTGCAATCGCAGATTTTTCATCAACATTACACACGTATATCACTGGTTTCATCGTCAGCAGAAAGAGATCATCCACATATTTTTTGTCTGCTTCCTTCACTTCCAGCGTTCTCGCATTCTTAAATTCTTCGAAGTGCTCCCGATAAAGATTCAGGATCTCTGCCCCATGTTTGGCATCTTTATCTCCCGCTTTAGCAGCTCTTCCAAGACGCTCTATCTTTTTTTCAACTGATTCCAGATCCTTTACCTGCAATTCAAGGTCGATAGTTTCAAGGTCACGGACAGGGTCAACCGATCCGTCTATATGCGGTAGCGCCTCATTATCAAAGCATCGCAGAACATGAATCAGTGCATCGGTGTTTCTTATATCGCCCAGAAATTTATTACCCACACCTTCCCCCTTATTTGAACCTTTTGCCAATCCCGGGATATCAACAATCTCAACGGTGGTATGTACGATTCTTTTAGTAACCTGATGTTTTTCCAGTTCATATAACCTGGGGTCAGGGACTTGCACAACTCCCATATTCGATTTTGTAGCACTGAATGCAAATGCATTAGTTTCCCCTTTGGTATTGGAGATGCAGTTAAAAATTGTTGTTTTGCCAACATTGGTTATCCCAATAATTCCACATTGAAGAGCCATTTATAATCCGGATTAATTGATTTGCAGCAAATTTATCATAATTCCGGGGATAATTCAAGAATTGAGTTTAAAGTGCCTGAAGTGCCGAAAGTACTTAGTATTATTATTGGTATACTAAATTTCGTTAGGATTTACCTTAAGTACTCAAAACTCTAGCTCACTTTAAGTACTTTTTAGTTACTATCTTTAAACGTTTGAAGTTTTTTACTATCTAAGTAGAAAATCAGGATTTAAATTGAATACTATTCGGCCCGACGATAATATATCTGACTTACTAAAGGCAGATCTGAATAGCGGTTTCCGGCTTTTGGTAGAGAAATACAGTCAGAAGCTCTACTGGCATATCCGCAGGCTGGTAATACTTCACGAAGATGCAGATGATGCGCTACAGAATACCTTTATCAGCGTGTGGAAAAACATAGGCAATTTCAGGAGTGAAAGTTCATTATATACCTGGCTTTATACAATTGCAACAAACGAGGCATTAGCATTAATTAATAAAAGAAAGAGAAATGCAGCAGTCTCAATCGACGATATGGAAAGCTATTTTGCCAGTTCCGTTGAAGGCAGTTCATGGTTTGATGGAGATGAAGCCCAATTAAAGCTTCAAAACGCAATATTATTATTGCCTGATAAACAACGTATAGTTTTTAATCTGAAGTATTTTGACGAAATGACATATGAGGAAATGAGTAAAGTTTTGAAGACCTCAGAAGGCGCTCTTAAAGCGTCTTATCACCACGCAGTAAAGAAAATTGAAAAATCTTTAACCAGTGATTAAACCTTACTGATTATTAAATATCTAAATAAACGATGAAAAGATTAAATGACATAAAAGATAAAAGTCCTTTTAAAGTACCTGAAAACTATTTTGAAGAGGTTAACAGGAAAATTATATCTGCAACAGCTGACCATGGTCAGGAATTAAAAAAGGTAAGTATATATTCCAGATTCAGGACCAGCATGCTGATAGCAGCTTCTGTAGCAGGGCTTATTGTTGCCGGTTATACTGCCATTAAGATTTTTACACCTGATAAGACTAATTCCCAGGTATCAGAAGTCCTTCATGAAATAAACCCTGATGAATATATAAATGATATCGATATTTCAACACTTGAAGAAAGTGCATCATCGCTCAATCTCTCCGTCGAAGTACCTGATGTTAGCAAGAAAGATATAATTAATTATCTCCTGCTTAATAATGTGGATTTAAATGATATTTATGAACAACTATAATTTCAATGTCATGAAAAGATTCCTTATTTTAGTTCTGATGATAGGGCTTCCTGCGTTGCGATCCAGCGCACAGGAATCAAATCTGGAAAAACTTAACAATTATAAGATTGGATTCTTTACAAAAAAACTGAATCTGACTTCAGATGAAGCGGAAAAATTCTGGCCTGTCTATGATGAATATCAGAGCCAAAGGAATCTCATACAACGTGATAAGCTGAAACTTAACCGGAATTTCAATTTAAACGAAAGCACACTGAGTGATGTTCAGCTTACAGAAATGGGTGACAAATATGTTGATTGCCTGGTCAGGGAGACAAATCTCGCAGTTTCATTTCACAAAAAACTGAAAGAGATCTTACCTCCTGCAAAAGTAATAAGGTATTACCAGGCAGAAAATCAGTATAAAATACAACTTCTCAATGAATTGCAGAATGTAAGGCAGCAGCAGAAAGTAAGACCAGGTCGTAATTTTTAGCCGATGAAGCCGGAGGATAACAGAGAGGAGGCTTTTCCTTATTTAAAGATATCCGGCTTCTTAAGAACCATGCAATTTATATTGCATATACGGGGCTGTTGAAAAAGTCCTCTGTGAAACTCTCCCGCTTTGCGGGATAAGTTGTGCCACCTCTGTGTCCTCTGTGTAAGTTCTTAGCTTATTGTTACACAGAGTCCCGATAGCTATCGGGACACAGAGAATACACAGAGTTACACAGAGAAAGATAAAGTAGAAGCTTCGACTTTTTCAACAGCCCCAAACTTTTTATCCAGTTTTTCATTTATCCCCGAAGCTTAAGTTGATAGCTATGCCCAACGGGGGATAACCTACAAAGGCTTAATTATGAGCTATTTATCTTTTCTGATAGGCCAGTAGCTCAAATGTTCCCATTTGGGGATTTAGGCGTATCAGATAAGAAGAAGGTACTGAATTCATCAAGAGGTAAATTTTTCTGTTCCCCTGTAGACATCGTTTTTATTGTGACGCTATTTTTAAGTATCTCATCTTCTCCCGCTATAATAATAAAAGGTATCTTTTTGGCATCAGCATAAGAGAACTGTTTTTTAAGCTTTGCCGGATCGGGATAAAGTTCTGACTTTATATTCAGGCCATGAAGCTGATCAAGAATCTTTAAAGCATAATCTGTTTCTATTTCTCCGAAATTGGCAATAAGGACCTCAGTGGCAGATCCCTTCAGATCATCAAAAAGATTTAGCTGGTTCATTACATCGTATATCCTGTCGGCGCCAAAAGAAATACCTACACCCGATACGCCTTCCATTCCGAAAACCCCGGTAAGATTATCATAACGTCCTCCACCGCAAATGCTTCCGATTGGGACATCCTTCGATTTTACTTCTATTATAGCTCCGGTGTAATAATTCAGTCCCCTGGCCAGTGTGAGATCAAGTTCAACGTCGCATTTTAACGAGGTGTTTTCAATATAGCCAAAAAGGGTCCCAAGTTCGGTAATCCCTTTCATCCCTGTTTCAGATTCAGATAATAATTTGCCAAGTTTCGCAAGTTTTTCTGAAGTACTTCCGTTAAGCTCCAGAAAGGGCTGCAGACCAGAGATCGCTTTATCAGGTAATCCCTTGCTGCTCAGTTCAGAATTCACGCTCCCTATGCCAATCTTATCAATTTTATCAATCGCTACAGTTATATCAATAATTCTGTCAGCTTCGCCTATATATTCCGCGATTCCGGCAAGTACCTTCCTATTATTAATCTTGATAACTGTTGAAATTCCAAGTTTTTTAAATATCTCATCGATGATCTTTATCAGTTCGTATTCATTTAATAATGAATCACTTCCTATTACATCAACATCGCATTGAAAAAATTCGCGATATCTGCCTTTTTGAGGTCTGTCAGCTCTCCAGACCGGTTGCATCTGGTATCTTTTAAAGGGAAAGACAATTTCATCGCGATGTTGCACCACATAACGAGCGAATGGAACTGTAAGATCATATCTCAGACCTTTTTCACAGATCCTGGAAGATAGTTTCCCATACTCTCTTTTCAAGAGGTCATCGTCGTTCAGTGAAGACAGAAAATCGCCTGAATTAAGGATCCTGAATAAAAGTTTATCTCCTTCTTCCCCATATTTTCCAAGTAATGTCGAAAGATTCTCCATTGCGGGAGTTTCAATAGGCTGAAAGCTATAGAGTCTGAAAACCTGTTTGATATTCTCAAATATATATTCGCGTTTCAGCATTTCAGCCGTTGAAAAATCACGGGTTCCTTTAGGGATGGTTGGTTTTGAAGTCATTATATTGTTAGCTAGATAATCTGACAAAAGTATAAAAGTTACCGGGAATCTGAAATAATGAAAATAATTTACCACCACCATTTATAAACACCGTTTCAAGTGATAAGATTTTTCGTAAAGGGCTAAAGAATAGATTTTCTCTGTGAATCTCTGTGTCTTCTCTGTGCTCTCAGTGTAAGTTCTTGTTTTTGTTACACAGAGTGCCACAGAGAAATCACAGAGGGCCACAGAATTGTGGCTAAATGTGAAGATTTCAATTTGCAGGATGCCTGTTTGTTCACTTATTTACCTCTATGCCAGGTGTCCTGCATCTTTAGTATTTTTCCGGTACAAAGGTTTGCTCCGTAACAGGAGGCCTCACATATGCCACATCGTGTTTCAACGGTGGCAGTTTTAATGGCTTTGGTGTCAGATCCTCATAAGGAATCAGAGAAAGAAGGTGACTGATGCAGTTTAGCCTTGCTCTCTTTTTATCATCAGCAAGTACAACATACCAGGGTGATTGCTTTGTGTCGGTATAAGAGAACATTTTGTCTTTCGCCATGGAATATTCGACCCATTTATCCCTCGATTCGATATCCATCGGACTTATCTTCCATCTTTTGGTAGGGTCAGTTATTCTATTCTGAAATCTTTTTTCCTGTTCCTTGTCACTGACAGAGAACCAGTATTTAATCAGAATCGTGCCTGACCTGATCAACATCCTTTCAAATTCAGGGCACGATCTCAGAAACTCTTCATACTCCTCGGTAGTACAATAACCCATTACCTGTTCAACACCAGCCCTGTTATACCAGCTTCTGTCAAAAAGGACAATCTCACCACCCGCAGGCAACTCTGTTACATATCTTTGAAAAAACCATTGCGTCTTTTCCTTTTCCGTAGGTATACCCAGAGCTACAATCCTGCATATCCTGGGATTCAGACAACCTGCTATGGTTTTAATCACTCCTCCTTTCCCTGCCGCATCCCTGCCTTCAAAGACAATTACCACCTTTAACTTATTGGCTTTTACCCATTCCTGAAGCTTTACCAGCTCAATCTCAAGAGTCATGAGTAACTCCTCATACTCCCCATGACTAAGTTTTTTTTTCTTTTCCTGTTTTATATCATGATATAAATCTTCCTTACTGTTAAGCTTCAGTTTTCCCTGGTTTTCTGATTTCCTGGTTGCCATGATCGGAGTGTTTTTCTGATTAAAATGAAATTTATCAAAAAAAACTGAATATTGAAAGTAAAAAAGCCGCTAAAGTACAATGGCGCAAAGGTTCACTAATACGAAATATTAAGCTAATCCCTGGCGCGCTGGAGTCTTTCTGGCATTTTTTTCAGATGGAGAGGAAAATCACTGTATAAAAGGTATCAACAACGGATATCTGAAAAGTTCTCCCTTGGGAGCTTTTACACTTGCTATAATTATACATACCACTTTAAGAGTGCCCAGTACCATAATTATGGGAATACCTATGATAATAAAACAAAGAGGAACAGCAAGAACCATATAAAGCAGCATCGATAACTGGAAGTTTAGAGAAGCCTTACCATTTATATTTACCCATGAAGATTCATCTCTTCTTGTAAGCCAGCAAATTAGAGGACCTATTACACCGCCGAACGGGAAAAAGAACCCTGCGAAAGCTGATAGGTGACATAACATCGACCAATTTCTCTCTGTTTCTGATAATACTCTGCTCTCTTCCATAATATTTAAGTATTTATTTTAAAGACGGCTTTCCTTCTTCAGTGCTGCATATTACTTTTCCAGCCGTTTCAGATCGTCGGCTAATAACCCGTTGGGATTGGCATTGTCAATCTTATGCAGGTTATAATAGTATAATTCCGAATCATCAGTACCAATAAGCATAATAAAACAGAAACCAGAATACCGGTCACCCATTGGTCCGACTTTATGAAGAATAACAATGTCGGGCTCTTTATTCTGAATGGCTTTTATTATTTCATCATCAGCTACTATCTCAATTTTATGTGTGTAAATTGCTTTTATCCGCTCAATTGTCGAAATCTGAGGAGAAAGATCCTCCTCTTCAACAAGTATAGTTTTATTCTTAATATCAGGTATATTTTTATTATAATATTTAAGGTATTTTCTTAATGTTAGTGTTGGGTCCTCAGAAATCTTTTCTGCATGTTTTTGCATAAATGATACCAAAGCACCAAGCTTGTAACTATATACCATATCATTCACACCTGCAAAGGAAAGAGGAATTGCACAGATTTCAGGCATCTCAGCAAGTTTATTGACATTTTTCCCCTGGAGAAGATTTAGAAAGTTATAGAGGCCATGTGACGGATCTTTATCAAAATTGGTTTGTGTAATAACGATGAATGAGTACGCCGGATTCAATCTCATTACATTAAAATCTTTTACTGAAATAAATTCATAAGGCGTAATATTCCAACAGGTTTTAACCGCTTCTTTTATATAAATGTTATACGATGAAAATGGATCATCTTCAAGCACAACGCATGTTTTTGATGCCTTAAACTGTTCCATTTCATTTTTACTTGGGAATGGAGCCTGTCCTGATAAAAATACAGCGGGTAAAAAGAGGCAATACATTATGATCAATGTTCTCATGTCGCTTATATTACTGAGCCGGAACAGGAATATATAAAGGATTATCTTCGTTGAATTTGCGGATATATACAAACATCAGGTCCTTCCTCTTACGTCTTGACAGCTGAACATATTCATCGTATAATTTATTATCCTTCATGAGAAGCAGCTCAGTATTTTCAACATCAAATTCCAGAACCTTACCACTCTCAAAATCTATCAGATACTGCTTTAATTCGCTACGGCTCATATTTGACCTGTATGGCGAATAATATGGATTGTAATAATTACTGTAACTATATGGGGAATAATAAGGATCGTAATATCCATAAGGGTAGCTGTATGAGCGTGAATCATAGGTTGTTATATCTGCTACAAAATGACAAATACTTCCAACAAAGGTGATCCGGTTAAAGCTATCCTGCACTTGAATATACAAGACTCCATTCCGTGAATAGCCCCATATTGAATTTTTTGGAATTTCCTGACGTACTCCCATATTGTCATAAAAATAAATTTTATCACCTTCAAGGACTTTTTGAAAGAACTCCCGGTCGTTGTAATCGACTGAAGTAAGCAGCTTTGCTTTGGGTATCGGATTATTCTGCTTAACCTGGTCAAACGTAAGGTAAATACCGTCAGTGAACTTGAAATCAGGAGTATATTTTACCATACCTTCCTTATCTTGTCCCAACAACAGGAGAAATGGCGTAACTAGTGAAAATATACTTATTAATAGTAGAGTTTTTAATATTTTCAGCATAGCAGAAGATGTTTTTCCTTTTTAGTTCAAATTTCGTACCGGACATACAAATTTAACGTTTTCCTTCAAAGGTTGTTAATTTCAGTTAATGTATATTTATTACTTAATTTGTGTAAATTTACATAACCTCAAAATTATGGTTTATGGTAAGTGAAACTGAAAATGGTACCAGGAAAACGAGTTTGAAGCAGTCTTCTGAGGAATTCTACGAAAAGAAAAGGAAGATAATTGATACCTATTCAATAATAGCGCTTCTCATATTTATATTTGCAGTGTTGCTGATCTCTTTTGGCATGAGGCTGTTTGCAGGGTGTTTAATTATTGCTGGTGTGAGTCTTGGTGTGGTCATTGTAAGAAAAGCATCGGATCTTAATAAAAGTTTTAAAGAATCGCTTAATGAATTTTCTTCCCTGAGTGAAAGAAAAGATGATGTCATAATCGATTTCTCACATAGGATCAGGGAACCATTGAATAATCTGGTTATTATATCAGATATGCTTATGGAATCAGGTCTTCAGAAAAAACAAAAAGAACTTCTTGAGACATTTATTGCATCTACTAATAACATGGTGACGACTGTGAATGAATTGACGATGCAGTCAGCCGGAAACCTGAGTTATGAGCAAAGAAAAGCCATTAGATTTAATCTGTTATCCTCCATTCAGAATACTATTGAGCTGTATGGTCTGAAGGATAATGCAAATATCGATTTTATATTGAATAAAAAAGAATTCAGCGATTTTGAATGCTTCGGCGATCCTATAATTCTTAAACAGATATTTCTGGATCTGTTTAACACTATTGAAATTCAATCTTCAGAAAGAGTTACTAAGGTTGCTATTAATCTGAAAAAAACAAAAGAAACAGGTACTGAAAGCACAATAGGATTAAGAATACAAACAGATAATCCAATCGTTCTTATTAATGATTTAGGCGTTGAGAAAAGTCTTGCAGCCAAGTTCATTTCATCGGGCAACGGCACATTTAACCAGGAGATAGGGAGTAATTCCACTGTTTTAAACATTTTCCTGCCTTTTGCCAATCCTGTAGCCGAAACAAAACAAAGTATTACATCTCAGAAAATTGAAGAGTTAATACATAAAGACAAAATCCATAAAGATCTTAAAGATCTCAAAATACTACTTGTTGAAGATAATCTTATAAACCAGAAAATTACTTTACTTACACTAAACCCACTGGTTCATAGTATCGATACAGCTTCAAACGGGAAAGAAGCTCTTGACAAATTCGGAACGACCAGCTTTGATCTGATATTAATGGATATACAGATGCCGGTTATGAGCGGACTTGTCGCTGCAGAAAAGATCAGAGCCCTGGAATTAACCACTAATTCACATGTTCCTATAATTGCTATTACAGCAAATGCAATGATCGGTGATAAAGAGAAATGTCTCTCAGCCGGTATTGATGATTATATCAGCAAACCTTTTCAACCTGCTGCACTTATAGATAAGATCAAGAAAATCATTTAGAAATACCGCTTAAGGGTTTAAAACCAATAACCATCATGTCATCGACCTGTTCATTAGTACCCATCCAGGTCGTTATATTTTCCTCAAGAATCGATTTTTGATCATTCACCGGGAAACCATGAATAGTCATTAGCAGATATCGGAAACGTCTGTACATGAATTTTTTATTCTCCTTTCCGCCAAACTGATCCGCATAACCATCTGAGAAAAGATAGAAAATATCATCTTCCAGAATATCTATTTCATTATCGGTGTAAGACAATCCTTCCTGATTCATGCCAATTATAATCTTATCTGCCAGTATTTCAACCAGGTTACCATCACGAATCAGATATAGGGGAAGGAATGCTCCGGCGTATTCAACTTTTTTCCTTTTCCTGTCAATAACACAGAGCCCTATATCCATCCCATCCCGTATGATAGTACCAATATTTTTTTCCCTGCTGAAAGTTTTCTCCAGAGCCCGGTTCATTACTGCAAGAATCTTTGATGGTATTTCAATGTTATCCTCATTTATGGCTTTTTCAATGATCTTAAACCCTATCATCGACATAAGTGCGCCAGGAACACCATGTCCGGTGCAATCGGCGGCTACAACAAAGATCTTATCACTCTTTTCTCCTATCCAGTAAAAATCGCCACTGACTATATTTTTAGGTTTGAAGAAGATGAATGAGTCACTAAAGCATTTTCTGAGATAATCTTCTGACGGCAAAAGAGCTTCCTGTATTCTTTGTGCATATATCAGACTGTCAGTAATGTTCTGGTCTCTTAACTCCAGCTCAACCTTCTGAATCTCAATTAGTTTCAAGGCTTCCTCTTTATCTCTGAGCAATCTCCTGGTTTTTACCAGAGTCCTGGTCTGTGTCATAACCAGTATTAAGACAATTGAAATCAGCAATACACTATACAAAACGAAATGAATAGAATAACCAGGCGAAGCAATAAAATTACCTGCACGTATGCTATTAACACTTATTAAGATATTAATAATGAATGCATGAAAATATGTCAAATACATGAATTCCATCAGATATTGCAAAAATAGACTAATTATCCTAACATCAAAAGTATCTGTCCAAAAACACCTATGGATTAACTTAGCAGTATCTCATCTCCCCCGTTACGGCATAATCTTTTATATCTGATTGATGGTGAATTTATAAACTCTCCAATTCCCAGTGAATCCCATTTTTTATCAATGATAGAAATAGTCTCATCCCCGGAGCTGACAATATTTGGCCACTTACGGCTAAACCCTCCTTTTCTGTAGGCTTTTATTGTGCCATCCAGCAATAGTGATCCGGGAAAAATAAATTCATGATCACGCTGAGGGTCTGAATTTCCAAGAATTTGCCAGGCTACCATAAACAAATCTTTAACGTCAACAGTATGATCAACAATCAATATCAATCTGAAAACATCAACAGAATCGTTGGTCCGGAACATTTTCTTTACTTTATCGATTGAATCACTGTCCTCAGATGGGTTCACCGATAGTATAATGACAGGGATATTATCTGCAAAAAGTCCAATATTATAATCTTTTATGATTTTCTTGTCAAGAAAATCAAGATTTATATCCGATATATGTGTGACATCAGTTTGCATAGGGCTATTTCTGCCACTGCTTTCTTCAGGTAGTTTTAGGGTGGCGTCTATACCGACCTTCCCCCCGAATGAAAAAGTATCTGAAGAATGATCGAGTACATCCAACGGACCCCGAGAGAATATTATGTCAGTGCCTGAATCAACATTTGCAAAGACATATTTTAGCACCTGTCTGTAATTCCTGATATTGATATCTCCATCAACTACAATCATGTATTTGGTGAACATCATCTGCCCGGCGCCTGACAATGAATTCAAGACCTTTATCCCCTGTCCCGGATAGGTCTTTTTGATCTTTACTATTACCAGGTTGTGTGCAATACCTGCATCGGGCATATGAAAATCTTCAATCTCAGATTGTAAGGTCATCCTGACAGGTGAAAGAAATAATCTTTCTGTTGCTTTAGCGATAAATGCATCCTCCTGAGGTGGTATACCAACGATAGTTGCCGGATAGACTGCATTATTTGAATGTGTTATACAAGTTATGTGAAATCTCGGGTACCAGTCAGCCAGAGAATAGAATCCGGTATGATCACCGAATGGGCCTTCCCAGAAAAGATCTTCGGCCGGATCAACAAATCCTTCTATTATTATATCGGCATCATATGGTACAAAAAGATCATTAGTGATGCATTTTACCAATTTAACCTTTTTCTTTCTCAGGAATCCTGCAAGGATATATTCATTAATATTTTCAGGAAGAGGTGCTGTGGCTGCATATGTATAAACCGGATCACCTCCGAGAGCAACCGCGACAGGCATTTTTTTGCCGGTCATTTTCCATGCTTCAAAATGACTGGCCCCTGTTTTATGACGCTGCCAGTGCATTGCTGTAGTGTTTTTATCGAGAATCTGCATCCGGTACATTCCGACGTTTGTATTGCCCGTAGCGGGATGCCTGGTATGGACCATTGGTAGTGTTATGAAACGACCTCCGTCGTAAGGCCAGCATTTTAGTACCGGAAATATACCAAGATCGGGATCCATTATTATTTGCTGCTGGCATTTCCCTTTTCTTTTACTATGAGAAGGTAAAAGGCCGGCAAGGTTAAAAAGCCCGGGAAGAGTTATAATTTTCTGAAAAAAAGTGGCTTTGTCCTTCGATATATTTATAAATAGACTTTCCAGTTCGCTTCCTGCCTCATCAAGATTTTTCCTTCCGAAAGCCAATGACATCCTTAAATCGGATCCAAAGGCATTAATTAGGACCGGGAATCGGGTTCCTGTATTTTCGAATAACAGAGCCTTCCCTCCCGACTTGGTTATCCTGTCGGTAATCTCAGTTATTTCGAGAACAGGATCAATAAATTGGTTGATCCTGAGAAGTTCATTTTTTCTCTCAAGATCATGTATAAATTCTGTTAATCCGGAGTAGCTCATAAGAAGGTTTTTATGATACCCAAAGGTATTCATTAAGCAAACATTAGCTACTAATTTCAATCCACTATTTTGACATTGCCGAATTCGTAGGGACGTTGCATGCAACGTCCCTGCAAATGCA
>DCFT01000170.1:15563-15740 GCA_002319885.1 Bacteroidales bacterium UBA1797 | reverse complement strand
CCCTGCAAATGCATGCAACGTCCCTACAAATGCATGCAACGCACCTACAAATGCATGCAACGTCCCTACAATATTGATATTAATGGATTATCTGATAGGTATAAAAACAATAATGGGAACTCATCTCTAGGATTAGTTCCCATTCATCGTTTGCAACCGAGGTTGTTTACGATGCCA
>DCFT01000170.1:10902-15296 GCA_002319885.1 Bacteroidales bacterium UBA1797 | reverse complement strand
ATTACTGTTATTCTGACCGGCTGCTTCTCAGGTCGAAACCTTTTTCTGCAGCCCATGGCTTTCGGGTTTTGCCTGTTACAGCATAACCTTCCGGCTTTCCTTTCTTCTCTGCCGTTAGGCGGAGGTTTCCGGGAAGAAGCGTCATTCAGGCACTGTTGCTTTAGTCCCGAAGGACAGACATCAGTTTCAGAGAACCTGGGGCCGAAGCCCTTCATTTTCTGAAGCCCTGTGACTCAATCTCTGTAAAGAACGTTTCCGGCTTTCTTCGATTCACTGAACATTTTGAACGCGAAGTTCAACTGGTTCAGGCTCCGGCTCTCCTGGTGCGCAGACCCGAGGGTCTGACCGAAACGGATCTTGTTTCATTTAAGTAACTTTTTCCGTTTCCACATCTTTCGAGCAGTCTTTTATCGCTCACCTGATGAAATCAAATTTACACCAGGAATTTCAAAAAACAATGAAATAGCAGTCGTTCTTATAAACCCGATATAAACAAAAGTTTTCAACAATTGTTAATAACGTCCGAAAGTGACAATAGATCTAATTCTTCTACTGTACATTCGCCCTCCTTCCCCCCTAAAGGGGGGTTAATCCACGATTTTTAAGAATGGTCTTCTAAGTGTTAGCGAATTAGCCCCCCTTTAGGGGGGATGGGGGGATGGGGGGCCAGAAAAAAAGGAAATTGGGGGGTTGGACGCACAAAAAAGGCCACCCTCTCGGGCAGCCTCTTTTATTTCTATCTATTTCTATTTCTTATAACCGTATACAGCAAGATTCCCCAAAGTCTCTTCAATTCTTAGCAACTGGTTGTATTTAGCAATCCTGTCGGTTCTGCTGGCTGATCCTGTTTTGATCTGACCCGAATTAGTAGCAACTGCTATATCTGCTATAGTAGTGTCTTCTGTTTCTCCGGAACGATGTGAAGTAACAGTTGTATAACCAGCCCTGTGAGCCATCTCAATAGCGTTGAGAGTTTCTGTAAGAGATCCTATCTGATTGACTTTTATGAGGATTGAGTTTGCACAACCCATGTCAATACCCTTTTTCAGATAGTCAACATTAGTCACAAATACATCATCTCCAACTATCTGACATTTCTTTCCTATTCTGTCTGTCAATAATTTCCAGCCGTCCCAGTCACCTTCTGCCATTCCATCTTCCACAGAATCGATTGGGTATCTAGATGTAAGTTGTTCTATATAATCAACCTGCTCTTTTGAAGTTCTTCTTGCACCTTTTGGCCCTTCAAATTTAGAGTAGTTGTACATTCCTTCACTATAAAATTCAGAAGCTGCACAGTCGAGTGCAATTGTAATATCAGAACCAGGTTTGTAACCTGCAGCATTAATTGCTTTTAGTATTGTATCAAGAGCATCTTCTGTTCCATCGAATTTAGGTGCAAAACCACCTTCATCACCAACTGCTGTGCTTAGTCCGCGTTCTTTTAAAACTTTTTTCAATGAATGGAATACTTCCGTTCCCATACGCAACCCTTCACTGAATGACGGAGCACCGATAGGTCTGATCATGAATTCCTGAAAAGCGATTGGAGCATCAGAATGAGAACCACCGTTAATGATGTTCATCATTGGAACAGGCAATGTAACCGCATTAGTACCGCCAATATAACGGAAGAGTGGTAACCCATGAAATGAAGCTGCAGTTTTGGCAACTGCGAGCGAGACACCAAGAATTGCATTAGCGCCAAGATTGCTTTTTGTTTTTGTGCCATCGAGGTCGATCATTTTCTTGTCAATTCCCGACTGGTCGGTAACATCCATTCCGATTACCTCTTCAGCAATAACGTTATTTACATTGTAAACAGCTTTCAGAACACCTTTACCCAGATAGCGATTCTTATCACCATCTCTGAGTTCCAGAGCCTCATTTTCTCCGGTCGACGCACCTGATGGAACAGCTGCTCTGCCAAAATAACCACTAGCTGTCATTACATCAACTTCAATTGTTGGATTTCCGCGCGAATCGAGAATCTCACGGGCATGAACACTAACTATCTGACCCATAAATTTTTATTTTATTGTTAAACATTTATAAATATATAAAAAAAGGGATTTTGTCTTTAATGACCAATCCCTTTTTGATTTATCTTACTAATAACATTTTATTTTTCCTCAGTGAGTGATTCTCCGGCAGCGTCTTCAGTTTTGTCAACCGGCTTCTCTTTACTCTCAGGTTTCACCTTAGCAGCTTTAGGAGCTTTTGTCTCAGCAACTGCCTCTTCTTTTTTCTTTGGTGCTCTCCTTCTTCTGGTTGTTTTTGTTTTTGCTGCGTCTCCTCCGAGCATGGCTTCATTGTAATCAACAAGCTCCATAATGCACATATCTGCATTATCTCCAATCCTGTTACCGATCTTTAATATACGTGTATAGCCACCCGGACGTTCAGCTATCTTCGGGGATACTTCCCTGAATAATTCAGCTACTGCAGCCTTGTCTTTAAGATAACTGAATACTATTCTCCTCGAGTGAGTCGAATCTTCCTTGGATTTAGTAATAAGTGGTTCAACAAAAGTACGTAGTGCTTTAGCTTTGGCAGTAGTCGTGGTAATTCTCTTATGAAGAATAAGTGATGTTGCCATGTTTGAAAGCATCGCCTTTCGGTGTGAACTTGTTCTTCCTAAATGGTTAATAACTCTATTATGTCGCATTTCTCTATTTCCTTAACCAGTTTATATTAATCTTTTTCTAATTTATATTTGCTTACATCCATACCAAATGACAGGCTCATGGATTCGAGCAATTCATCCAGCTCTGTGAGTGATTTCTTTCCGAAATTTCTGAATTTCAGAAGGTCGTTCTTATTAAATTTCACGAGGTCACCAAGAGTCTCAACTTCAGCAGCTTTCAGGCAATTCAGTGCTCTTACGGAAAGATCGAGATCAACCAGTTTTGTCTTAAGTAATTGTCTCATATGCAACACTTCCTCATCAAACTCTTCGTTCGCCATTTTATCGTCCGAATCGAGAGTGATTTTCTCATCGGAGAAGAGCATAAAGTGATAAATGAGAATTTTTGCAGCTTCTTTAAGAGCATCCTTAGGATGAATTGATCCATCAGTTTCTATCTCGAAAAGAAGTTTCTCATAGTCAGTTTTTTGTTCGACACGGTAGTTTTCAATGGTATATTTTACATTAATTGTGGGTGTAAATATAGCATCGATAGCAATGAGTCCAAATTCACTGTCAACCGGTTCGTTTTCTTCAGCCGGAACATATCCTCTTCCCTTACTGACAGTAAGTTCAATCTGGATTTTCACATCAGGTTCCATTCGGAAGATAACCAGATCGGGATTCAGGACCTCGAAACTGCTCAGAGCAGAACTAATGTTTCCGGCTTTAAATACATCCTGCCCGCTAACCTTAATAGTAACTTTTTCGTGATCAACATCTTCGACAGTCCTTCTAAAACGTACCTGTTTCAGGTTCAGGATAATCTCGGTAACATCTTCCATTACACCGGTTATAGTGGAGAACTCATGGTCGATGCCCTCAATCTTAACAGTTGTGATGGCAAAACCCTCAAGAGAAGAAAGAAGTATTCTTCTTAGTGCGTTGCCGACAGTAATACCATAGCCAGGTTCAAGCGGACGGAATTCGAATTTTCCGTGTTTGTCGTCCGCTTCCAGCATTATTACTTTATCAGGCTTCTGGAATGATAAAATGGCCATAGAATTTTTCTTAATATTATTATTTGGAATACAATTCAACTATTAGTTGTTCCTTGATGTTTTCAGGAATATCAGTACGTTCAGGTACATTCATAAATTTACCTGCCATTTGTGTGTCATCCCACTCCAGCCATGAAAGTTTTGAATACTTTTTGGTTGTAAGTGAATCTACAATCGATTCAAGAGATTTTGATTTCTCACGGACCCCGATAATATCACCGGGTTTCAGCTGAAATGAAGGAACATTTACAACTATTCCATTAACAGTTATATGTCTGTGAGAAACGAGTTGTCTGGCGGCTGCCCTGGTAGGAGCTACACCCAGACGATAGACAACATTATCGAGACGTGATTCAAGAAGCTGGAGCAGTACTGCACCAGTAACTCCCTTACTCCTTGAAGCTTTCTCAAAAGTGTTCCGGAACTGACGCTCAAGCATACCATAGGTATATTTTGCTTTCTGTTTTTCCCTTAGCTGAACACCATATTCTGAAGTCTTCTTCCTCTTTTTGTTCATTCCGTGCTGTCCGGGAGGAAAATTTTTCCTCTCCATGTGTTTGTCGGGACCGAATATTGGTTCTCCGAATTTTCTTGCTATTCTTGTTCTTGGGCCAGTATATCTTGCCATCGTGCTATTAATTTATAACTTACAAATAATCAATTATATAACTTTTTATACTCGTCTTCTTCCGGGAGCACGGCAACCA
>DCFT01000170.1:10329-10635 GCA_002319885.1 Bacteroidales bacterium UBA1797 | reverse complement strand
TTCTTCCGGGAGCACGGCAACCATTGTGAGGCATTGGAGTCACATCTACTATTTCAGTAACTTCTATACCAACATTGCTTATCGATCTGATAGCTGATTCGCGACCTGACCCCGGACCTTTTACGAATACTTTCACTTTTCTTAATCCAAGATCATAAGCCACTTTACCACATTCTTCAGATGCCATCTGAGCGGCATAAGGTGTGTTCTTTTTGGAACCCTTGAATCCCATCTTCCCAGCAGATGCCCATGAAATAACCTGACCTGAATTATTGGTCAGAGTAACAATAATATTATTAAATGATG
>DCFT01000170.1:9613-10010 GCA_002319885.1 Bacteroidales bacterium UBA1797 | reverse complement strand
TAATGCTCCAGTCTTCTTTGCCATAGTCTATTTATTTAGTAGCTTTTTTCTTGTTTGCGACAGTTTTCTTTCTCCCTTTACGGGTTCTGGCGTTATTTTTAGTGCTCTGCCCTCTGACAGGAAGACCAATTCTGTGACGAACACCACGATAGCAGCCAATATCCATAAGCCTTTTAATGTTCATCTGCGTCTCTGATCTGAGTTCGCCTTCAAGCTTATAGTTATCATTCAGAATTCTACGGATGGAATTGATCTGATCATCGGTCCATTCCTGAACCTTAGCATTCCTGTCAACACCAGCCTCATCGAGTACTCGCTGTGCAATGCTCCTCCCTACTCCGTAGATGTAAGTCAAGCCAACTTCGCCTCTTTTATTTCTTGGTAAATCCACACCAAC
>DCFT01000170.1:4683-9293 GCA_002319885.1 Bacteroidales bacterium UBA1797 | reverse complement strand
ATCCCTGTCTCTGTTTGAACTTGGGGTTTTTCTTATTAATAACGTAAATGCGGCCTTTTCTCCTGACTATTTTACAGTCAGCGCTGCGTTTTTTAACAGATGCTCTTACTTTCATTATCGTAATATTTCTTATTTATATCTGAATGTTATTCTTCCTTTTGTTAAATCATATGGTGACATTTCAACTTTTACCTTATCTCCTGGCAGGATCTTTATATAGTGCATTCTCATCTTTCCCGAAATATGTGCTGTTATTACATGTCCATTTTCGAGCTCGACCCTGAACATTGCATTGGAAAGGGCTTCGATGATAGTGCCGTCTTGCTCAATTGATGATTGTTTGGCCATATGATTACATTTTTTTTAAAACTTTATCAATAAATTCAAAAGTTGTCAATACATCAGCTCTGCCTTTTTCAACAGCAACAGCATATTCAAAATGTGCCGAAGGTCTGCCATCTGCCGTTTTTATGGTCCATCCGTCGCTCATCTGCAAGGTCTCTTTTTTACCGGCATTGATCATAGGTTCAATACAGATTACGAGTCCTTTCTCCATTTTTGGTCCTGTTCCCTGCTTGCCATAATTTGCGACTTCAGGCTGTTCATGGAGTTTTCTTCCAAGACCATGCCCAACCAGTTCCCTGACGACCGAATAACCTCCACTTTCAGCTTTTGTCTGTACCGCATGAGAGATATCTCCTATCCTGTTCCCGGCGACTGCCTGTTTAACTCCTTCTTCAAGAGAAGCCCTGGTATAATCGAGCAGTCTCCTTTTCTCTTCGCTTATCTCTCCTACCGGGAAAGTAAAAGCACTATCGCCGTACCATCCATTCAATATCACCCCACAATCAACAGAGATTATGTCGCCTTCTTTAAGGATATAGTCAGACGGAATACCATGAACCACTTCATCATTGACTGATGTGCAGAGAGTGTTCGGGAAACCGCCATATCCCTTGAAAGCCGGAGTTGCTCCATTATCGAGGATAAACGTTTCAGCTATCTTATCGAGATAAATAGTTGTAACCCCTGGTCTTATTAAAGAAGCCATTTCCGCAAGTGTTCTCGACACCAGCATATTGCTCTCTTTTAACAACCCAACCTCTTCATCAGTCTTTAAATACAACATCAAAGAACGCTAACTAATTATATTGATGTAACAGAACCAGCCCTGCCTTTAATACGACCTGTTTTCATCAGACCATCATAATGACGCATAAGCAAATGACTTTCAATCTGTTGGAGAGTATCAAGAATAACCCCCACAAGAATGAGAAGTGATGTGCCTCCATAGAATTGAGCAAACTGTGATGATACAGTCGCTCTCACTGCAAGAGATGGCAGAATTGCAACTATTGCCAGAAAAATAGAACCGGGGAATGTAATACGCGACATGATTGTATCGAGAAATTCCACAGTTTTCCTTCCAGGTTTAATTCCGGGTATGAATCCGCCATTCTTCTTCATATCCTCTGCCATTTGTACCGGATTTACCGTAATCGCAGTATAAAAATAAGTAAAGACAATAATTAAAATTGCTGTAACAAGGTTATACCAGAACCCGTACATGTTTGAGAACGCAACAACAAAGCCAGATCCTGAATTAGTATAACCGGCAATGATCATAGGTAACATCATGATTGCCTGTGCAAAGATGATTGGCATTACACCGGCAGCATTCACCTTAAGCGGGATATACTGACGCACTCCGCCATATTGCTTATTTCCGACAATTCTTCTGGCATACTGAACAGGCACACGGCGTGTACCCTGAACCAGGAGAATTACTCCAAGAACAACGAGGAACAAAAATAGAATCTCAACAATAAGACCTATAGCACCACCGGCACCATTCATCCTTATACCTACTTCAAAAATGAAACTTGCAGGCATCCTTGCAACAATCCCAATCATGATAATCAGAGATATTCCGTTACCAATGCCTTTATCTGTAATCTTTTCTCCAAGCCACATAATAAACATGGTACCAGCAGTAAGAATAATAACAGACGATACCTGGAAAAATGTTCCTCCGAGAATAAATGCGGATGCAGGCAGAGTATGAGCAAGGTTCAAAAGATAAGTTGGCGCCTGAAGGACGAGCACTGCAATAGTCAGGTACCTTGTATACTGATTCATTTTTCGTCTTCCGCTTTCACCCTCTTTCTGAAGTTTCTGGAAATACGGGAAAACTATACCCAGCAACTGTACAACAATTGAAGCTGAGATATAAGGCATAATTCCAAGTGCGAAAATGGAAGCCTGGGAAAATGCACCACCAGAAAACATATCAAGGAGTCCCATTAAACCTGAATTGGTCTGATGTTTTAAATTTGCCAATTGAGCAGGGTCAATTCCCGGAAGGGTAATATATTTACCTAGTCTGTATAATAAAATGATCCCAAAAGTATAGATTAGTCTTGCGCGAAGATCTTCTATCTTAAAGATATTTTTTATAGTCTGAATCAGTCTCATGAAATTACAGTATTACAGCGGTTCCCTTTTTAGCTTCGATTGCTTCAATAGCTGATTTGCTGAATGCATGGGCATGAACCTCGAGTTTTCTTTCAAGAGTTCCCTTTCCGAGGATTTTAACCATAGCATTTTTGGAAACCAGTCCGGCCATTACTAATGCCTCAAAATCGATTTTTTCAATATTATGTGTTTCCGCCAGTGTTTGCAGAGTACTGATGTTTATACCCTTATATTCTTTGCGGTTAATATTTTTGAACCCGTATTTTGGCACACGTCTCTGAAGTGGCATCTGGCCTCCTTCAAATCCGATTTTCCTGCTATAACCCGATCTCGATTTAGCGCCTTTATGTCCTCTGGTCGAGGTACCTCCTCTGCCGGAGCCTTGTCCGCGACCGAGACGTTTACTATTATGTGTTGATCCTTTTGCAGGTCTTAAGTTACTCAAATCCATAACTTTATATTGTAAATATGGTTAATATCTTAAATATTTTCAACTTTAACCAGGTGTCTCACCTTTACTACCATTCCCAATATCTGGGGAGTAGCTTCATGTTCAACACTATGATTCAATTTGTGAATTCCCAGAGCTTCGAGAGTTCTTTTCTGTCTTTCCGGTTTTCCGTTTTTACTTTTTACCTGGGTGATGCGTATTTTTGCCATCGTAATGTTCTTTTCTATCCGTTAAACACTTTATCCATTGCGACACCTCTGTGTTCGGCTACTGTGAATGCATCTCTCATTTCGAGAAGAGCTGCAAAAGTAGCTTTGACCAGGTTATGAGGGTTCGAAGAACCTTTTGATTTTGCAAGAACGTTCTTCACACCAACACTTTCCAGAACCGCACGCATAGCACCTCCTGCCTTTACACCGGTACCTTCTGAAGCCGGTTTGATAAAAACTTTGGCGCCACCGAATTTTGCAACCTGTTCGTGAGGAATAGTGCCATTGATGACCGGCACTTTTATCAGATTCTTTTTAGCATCTTCGATACCTTTTGCAATAGCTGTGGTTACTTCACTTGCTTTACCAAGCCCATGACCGACTATACCATCTTCATTTCCAACAACAACAATCGCTGAAAAACTGAATGTACGTCCCCCTTTTGTAACCTTAGTTACTCTCTGGATGCTTACAAGTCTATCCTTAAGTTCGAGATCGCTGGTTTTAACTTTTCTTATACCGTTTCCCATAATTCATTAGAATTTTAAACCGCCTTCGCGGGCTGCATCAGCCAATGATTTTACTCTGCCATGATATTTATAACCACTTCTGTCGAAAACAACTTTCTCAATACCTTTTCCTTTGCATTTGGTAGCGAGAAGTTTTCCAACCAGTTTAGCTTGTTCAATTTTTTTAATGCCTGCTGTCTGAGCTGCGATCTCTTTTTCATTAGAACCTGCCGACAGAAGCGTGACACCTTTCAGATCATCAACGACCTGAACATAGATATGCTTATTGCTACGATATACTGCAAGCCTGGGCGTATCAGCGGTACCGTTTATCTTTTTACGGATCCTCATTTTGATCCTTGTTCTTCTTTCCAACTTAGTTAAGGCCATGATTTTTTACTTTTACCAGATTAAGGGTGTGTAACAGATTTTCCTATTTGTTCACTCTTAATATCTTTTTCTCGTTTTAACTATTTATCATAAAAATACACTGTGGGGGTTATTACACACCCTAAACACTAGCTGATTTTCCAGCCTTTCTTCTGAGCTGTTCTCCAACAAACTTAATTCCTTTTCCTTTATAAGGTTCAGGTGGACGAAGCGATCTGATTTTAGCAGCAACGTGTCCGATAAGTTGCTTGTCGATGCAGGTAAGGGTAATTATTGGATTCGCCCTTCTCTCAGTTTTAGTCTCAACTTTAACTTCATCGGGCAGCTGAATAATAACTTCATGTGAAAAACCGAGGCTCATTTCAAGATTCTGCCCTTTAGCTTCAGCGCGGTAACCAACTCCGACCAGTTCCAGTTCTTTCTTATAACCTTCCGAGACGCCTACAACCATATTGTGAATCAGTGCGCGGTAAAGACCATGCAGCGATTTATGATTCTTTGATTCGGTTGGTCTTGATAATATGACTTCGTTCCCCACCACTTCGACTTTAAGGTCTTTGTCGACTGCCTGAGTCA
>DCFT01000170.1:1521-4361 GCA_002319885.1 Bacteroidales bacterium UBA1797 | reverse complement strand
CCTTTTGGCAGGTTTACAGGTAATTTTCCTATTCGTGACATTAAGTTTTCCTCCTAATTAGTAAACGTAACACAATACTTCACCGCCGATTTTTTCCTTTTTTGCCTCTTTATCGGTCATCAGACCTTTTGAGGTAGAAATGATTGCAATACCCAATCCGTTAAGAATCCTTGGCATTTCATCAACTCCGATATACTGACGGAGACCCGGACGGCTTACTCTTTGTATTTCCTTTATGGCTGGCTTTTTGCTCTTAGAATTATACTTCAGAGCAATTTTTAATACACCCTGAGGTCCATCACCATCAATAATCTTATAGCTGAGGATATAACCTTTTTCGAACAGAATTCTGGCAACCTCTTTTTTAAGATTAGACGCTGGCGCCTCCACAACCTTATGACCGGCCATAATGGCGTTCCTTATTCTGGTCAGTAAATCTGCAATTGGATCAGTCATCTTCTATTATTTAATATAGTTTATAATTATTATCAATTTACCAGCTGGCTTTTTTAACACCAGGTATCAGTCCGAATGATGCCATTTCCCTGAAAGTTATCCTGCTAACTCCGAATTGCCTCATATAACCTCTTGAACGGCCGGTTAATTTGCAACGGTTATGCATTCTGTTCGGATTAGAATTTCTGGGCAGACGGCTCAGTCCTACATAATCACCGGCAGCTTTTAGTGTTGCTCTTTTGGCAGCATATTTCTGGGTAAGTCTTGCGCGTTTTACTTCGCGGGCTATCATTGATTCTTTAGCCATATAACTAGTTTTTAATATTTTTAAAAGGTAAACCAAAATTTTTGAGCAGCGCAAGTGCCTCTTCATCAGTGTCAGCAGAAGTTACAAATGTTATCTGCAATCCCATGATCTTCGCAATCTTATCGAGGTCGATTTCAGGGAAAATGATCTGCTCAGTAATCCCCAGGGTGTAATTGCCTCGTCCATCGAGTTTGGAATTGATACCTTTAAAGTCGCGGATACGAGGCAGGGCAACAGCTATCAGCCTCTCGAGAAATTCAAACATTCTCTCTCTGCGCAATGTTACCATTATACCAATCGGCATATTCTTTCTCAATTTGAAATTAGAGATATCTTTGGTTGACATTGTCTGAACAGCTTTCTGACCTGCGATATCCGATAATTCCTTTACTCCGAATTCAAGTAATTTTTTATCGGCTATAGCCTGTCCTACCCCCTGGTTGATAACTATCTTTTTCAACCTGGGGACCTGCATTATGGTCTTATATCCGAATTCCTTCATCAATGCAGGGACGATCTCGTCTTTATACTTGGTTTCCAGTGCAGGTGTATACATTACTTGATCTCCTCTCCTGATTTTTTTGAATAACGCACTAATTTATTTTTTTCATTAAGTTTCTTGCCAACCCGGGTAGGTTTGCCGGATGTAGGATCAATAAGCATCAGATTTGAGATATGTACGGGTGCTTCTTTCTTTAATATACCACCCTGTGGAGCTTTTGTGTTTGGTTTAGTATGTTTTGATACCATATTTACTCCTTCAACAATAGCCCTGTTCTTTTCCCTGTTGACTTCCAGAATACGGCCCTTCTGACCTTTTGATTCTCCGGTTATAACCATAACCGAATCTCCTTTTTTAATGTGTATTTTCTTCTGCATCGTTGTGTATTTAAATATGTTACAACACTTCAGGTGCTAATGAAACTATCTTCATATACTTATCACGCAATTCCCTGGCAACCGGGCCGAAGATACGTGTTCCACGTACTTCATTAACATTGTTAAGAAGGACGACAGCATTATCATCAAACCGAATGTAAGAACCATCGGCACGACGGATTTCTTTGGTTGTTCTGACGACTACTGCTTTACTCACTGTACCTTTTTTTGCTTCACCCGACGGAAGTGCGGATTTCACACTCACGACAATTTTATCACCTACGGTAGCATATCGTTTTTTGCTACCGCCGAGTACCCTTATGCACAAGACTTCTTTGGCACCTGAGTTATCGGCTACGGATAATCTACTTTCCTGTTGTATCATGATTACTTAGCTCTTTCGATTATTTCAATTAATCTCCAGGTCTTGTTTTTGCTCAGAGGCCTGGTCTCCGATATACGTACAGTATCGCCAACATTACATGAATTTGCTTCATCGTGCGCCATCAGCTTCTTTGTCCTGTTAATAAACTTGCCATAAATCGGATGTTTTACTTTCCTTTTAATGACTACGACGATGGATTTGTCCATTTTAGTACTGACAACTACACCTATACGTTCTTTTCTAAGATTCCTTTCCATTGCTGATCTAGCTATTAGATTTCTTATTCAACTCTCTTGTACGCAATTCGGTTAGCAGACGTGCAATCGTCAGTTTTACTTCTTTAACCTTGTGAGGGTTATCGAGAGGAGTGATTGCATGGTTAAGCTTCATTCGAACGAGCAGTGTCTTCTCGGTATCGATTCTCTCGAGAAGATCTGAAGTGCTTAATTCCTTTATTTCTGAAGTTTTCATCTCTGTCTAAGTATTATTCCATTTCGTAATCGCGTCTTACAATAAACTTTGTTGTTATCGGAAGTTTCTGAGCGCCCAGACGAAGTGCTTCTTTTGCAACTTCATATGGTACACCTTCAGCTTCAAGTAAAATTCTTCCGGGAGTTATCGGAACAACAAATCCTTCAGGAGCTCCTTTACCTTTACCCATACGTACCTCTGCAGGTTTCTTTGTAATAGGTTTATCGGGAAATATTCTTATCCATAACTGACCTTCACGCTTCATATGACGTGTCACTGCCTGTCGGGCTGCCTCAATCTGCCTTCCGGTGATCCAACTCTCCTCAAGTGCTTTGATACCAA
>DCFT01000170.1:0-1152 GCA_002319885.1 Bacteroidales bacterium UBA1797 | reverse complement strand
AATATTGTTATAAAATTATATACTACTAAGTCACTTATTTTTTTGCTTTCCTTTTCAGGCTCTTGCTTTTTGCATTTCGTGCCCCGATATTTGGACTAAGATCTCTCTTACCAAATACTTCTCCGTTGCAGATCCATACTTTTACACCAAGTAATCCTACCTTAGTATGAGCTTCAGCCAAAGCATAATCGATATCTGCACGTAATGTATGCAAAGGAATACGACCCTCTTTATATGATTCACTTCGTGCCATTTCAGCGCCACCCAGACGACCGGAGATCATTATTTTTATTCCTTCGGCTCCCATACGCATCGTTGATGCTATCGACATCTTTATTGCACGGCGATAAGAAATTTTCCCTTCCAGCTGACGTGCAATATTATTTGCTACTATGTTAGCATCCAGTTCGGGACGTTTAACTTCAAAGATGTTAATCTGGACTTCCTTCTTGGTTATCTTCTTGAGTTCTTCTTTCAGCTTGTCAACTTCCTGTCCACCCTTACCTATGATTATACCCGGACGTGCTGTATTAACTGTTACAGTAATAAGCTTCAGTGTTCTTTCAATAATAATCTTGGAAAGGCTGGCTTTTGCAAGCCTGGCGTTCAGATATTCCCTGATCTTGGTATCTTCAACCAGTTTTCCGGAAAAATCTTTTCCACCGTACCAGTTTGAATCCCATCCTTTGATTATACCTAATCTGTTACCTATCGGATTTACTTTTTGTCCCATCTGTTCTAATTTGATGTTTTTTCAACTTCATTAATCTTACTGTCAAGCACGAGAGTTACATGGTTTGATCTTTTTCTTACCCTGTAGGCCCTACCCTGAGGTGCAGTCTGAAGTCTTTTCAGGGCACGTCCGCCATCGACGTGAACCAGTTTGACATAGAGGTTGCTTTCTTCGACTCTTACACCTTCATTTTTAGCCTGCCAGTTGGCAATCGCTGATAAAAGAAGTTTCTCCACTCTGCGTGATGCCTCCTGTGAACTGAACTTGAGGATATCAAGTGCTTTGTTAACATCTTTCCCACTTATGAGTTGAGTTACCAATCTCATCTTTCGTGGCGACGTAGGACAGTTTCTGAGGATCGCCTGGTACCTGCTCCTGGCGGCCTCTTTTTTCTGGTCAGCTGTATTTCTTTTTCTTGC
>DCFT01000237.1:3261-3767 GCA_002319885.1 Bacteroidales bacterium UBA1797 | reverse complement strand
GGTAAACATCTGCTTGCTTCAGTTCAAATATAATCTTATGTAGTAAGTAATAAAACGAGGGATATTAGTGGTTGATTTGCTTTTATTAAGCCTAAGCCGACTTCAGTTTGCCATAACAGTTGCCTTTCATTTCCTATTCGTGCCACTAACACTGGGACTTGGACTATTAGTGGCAGTCATGGAAACAATATATTACAAGAACAAAGATGAAATCTGGAGAAAGATGGCCGACTTCTGGGGCAGGATTTTCAAAATAAACTTTGGAATAGGTCTGGTAACAGGTCTTGCAATGACTTTCCAGTTCGGTACTAACTGGGGTTCCTATGCGGAATTCATGGGAGATGTCTTTGGACCGCCTTTAGCGGTGGAAGCATTATTGGCTTTTTTCCTTGAAGGTACTTTCTTTGGCGCATGGATATTCCTGGATCGTAATCGTCAGAAATTAAAGGCATTTTCCATGTGGATGGTCGCTCTGGGCACTAACATATCTTCATTATGGATTATCA
>DCFT01000237.1:1807-2938 GCA_002319885.1 Bacteroidales bacterium UBA1797 | reverse complement strand
AAAGTAGTTATGACAGATTTCTTTGCTCTACTCACAAACAGCTATGTGTGGTACATGCTAATACACACTCTACTTTCAGCTTACCTTTTGACCGCATTCGTGATCATGGGAATCTGTGCATATCATTTCCTTAAAAGGAATAACAATGAAGTTTTCAAGAAGTCCTTTAGCATAGCAGTTACCATCGCACTTGCTACTGCAGTTATGCTTCCGGTTCTAGGTCACGGTTACGCTCAATATGTTGCTGCGCTACAGCCTGCTAAGGGAGCTGCAATGGATGGGATCTGGGAAACAGGTTCCTCAGTGCCCATGTATCTAATACAGGTACCTGATTCAAGCACTGGTTCCAATAGTGTTCAGCTGCTGGGAATTCCGGGTCTGGCAAGTTTCCTGTATACTGGAAGTTTCAGCGGACAGATAACCGGACTTAACCAGCTACCTCAGGATATCTTACCTCCCGTGGACTTGGTATTCTGGAGCTTCAGGCTAATGACAATTCTTGGGTCCCTGTTCATCATAGAGGCTCTCATAGGCTCATATCTCCAAAAGTCAGGAAAGCTGTACACATCGGATAAGTATCTGAAGCTATTGATGTGGTCAATTCCCCTCCCATATATAGCCATCACTGCTGGTTGGAATGTAGCCGAGATCGGAAGGCAGCCATGGCTGGTATATGGCCTGCTAAAGACAGCAAATGGTTTATCCTCGGTTCCCTCATCAGATGTACTGTTAAGTATTGTCCTTATAAGTGCATTCTATCTGATCCTGATTGTCTTTGAGATATACCTCATAAAGAAAACCGTAGTCAATGCGACAGGAGTTGAGTGAAAATGTTCGATTTCCTTACTCATGATATGCTAGCGGTTATCTGGTTCTTCCTGTGGTGTGTAATCTGGGGAGTTTACTTCATGGTAGACTCATTTGCCCTCGGAGTAGGCCTTCTGTCTCCCTTTATTGCCACTGATAATGTGCAGGGAATGCAAATAAAAAGATCTGTGGGTCCTTTCTGGGGCGGCAATGAAGTTTGGCTAATCCTGGCGGCAGGTGGAACATTTGCTGCATTCCCACTGGTATTTTCGAAGATGTTTACTTTCCTTTATCTTCCAATGATGCTGCTGCTCATCGGCCTGG
>DCFT01000237.1:0-1410 GCA_002319885.1 Bacteroidales bacterium UBA1797 | reverse complement strand
TCTTCAAGGGTCTTGAAATCGCTTCAGGAGGAGTGTATGAAGGTACCCTTCTCGGACTTTTCGGCCCCTATGCATTGATAGGAGGCGTCCTATTCGTGCTTATGAGTGTTACTTCAGGCGCGCTCTGGATAAATATCAAGACCGAAGGTGCCATATCTACAAAAGCAGGGGACCTGGCAAAGAAGAGTACTCTTATTGTTCTTGTACTTGCTCTGGTCTATCTGGCCTATTCCTTTGTGGGAATAGAAGGTTTTACAGGTAACTATTCAGTCATGCCAGCTCTTTATTTATTGCCAGTTCTTGCGATAGTGGCAGCTGTCCTTTCGGTGTTCTTCACAAAAAAAGGCAGGGGGTTCCCGGCCTTTTGCAGCAATCTCCTGGCGTTTCTTTTCATTGTTCAGAGCGGGCTTGCAAGTATCTATCCTTATATGCTTAAGTCCTCTGTCTCTCCTGAATACGGAATAGATATTTTTGAGGCAGCATCAAGCCACCTGACACTGAGTATCATGTTGGGAGGAGCATTGGTATTCGTGCCCATTGTCATAATTTACCAGCTGTGGGTATATACTCTGTTCAAGGAAAAAATAAAAGAAACCGAACAGGTCGATTACTGACCTGTTCTTTTTTGTCTTTTCCCATAAAAAAGAAACTAATCAGCAAAACCAAAATTATGAATACCTATTTCTTTCTCTCATTTAAATACATGAGAGAATTTGGCTCATTTTTTCCGAATAATTGCTAAATTGCGAAATATCTTTCATTTATATTTTATCTTTTTTATTCCTTTATTTATTCTAGGAATCAATCACATATTGGATCGAAGTTATTTATCTTGAGTCAAATAGAACAGAAGCAGCATATAAAGCGTCCATCAGTAGGAATCATAAGGATCAGACATTCATTTATTTATATATATTATATTATTATAATCTTAATTATATTCATGCCAATTATATAAAAACTCGAAGTCTTAAACATAAAACGAAATGTAGAGCTTATTTATTAAAATAATTGTCATGAATTAAAAACCAACTTGGAGTTGACGAAGGATTTGGTCAAATAATAGCATTCTGATCTTAAAACCTTAGCTTCTCCAATATATAAAATAAGTCTAGAGGATAATTATAAAAAATATTAAAATATAATTTAAGGGAGGAAAATATATGGGAGACGGATTATTTGGATTTGGATTTTTTGACGGATGCAGAGCTCGCAGGCTTCTAAGATGGGGCTGGGGTGGCTGCGGCGACGACTTTGGCTTCTGGTAATTTAGGAGCTAAATATAAGAGTGAAACAATCTTAGGATAATGAATTAACCTACATATCCACAAGATTATTTCAATAAAAACTCAATCAATAAAAAAGAAGTTAATGCCACCTCATTAGCTTCTTTTTAAAAAAACGATGAAA
>DCFT01000074.1 GCA_002319885.1 Bacteroidales bacterium UBA1797 | reverse complement strand
AAAATGAAGAGTTACAAAATGAAATCCATTTTGCTATAAGCCGGAATCCATTCAATAAAATGGCGCAGACAAGTATTTCTGCAAAAGTAGGCAGATACATGAAAATATTCAGTTACCTCGTTTTACTCACAGGTATAGGAATAGTATTTACCTCGTGTATGGGTGGCTATGTAGCATCTGAACCGATGTATATGGACTATGCAAGACCTCAACGACAGTACGATAACCAGATCTGGATTTCTGGTGATTGGGGCTGGAACAACCAGACTCATGTATATGTTCAAAAGGCAGGTTACTGGGATAGGCCAAGACAGGGACAATCATATATTGAAGGCCGATGGACAACAAGCCCTCGCGGAAAATCATGGACAAAAGGTCACTGGCAGAAAGACAGCAAGCAGAATAATAATCAACGGAAAAATAACGGTCGTGGTAATAACAAATAATAAATGAATTGAGTTTTCAACATTCATACATCTATCAGCAACAAATAGAATCTGTTTTAACTTAATTGTTGTTCCCGTACGAAGGTCTTAAGTATATTGAATGAAGCCAGACACCATCCAGGTCTCTGGCTTTTCTCTTAAATCAGGTTTCGGTCTTCAATTAAAATGATAAGTATTGTTTTTAAAACAATTCCTGATTTATTCATTGTAAAAATTTGCAATTTTTCCTGGCATTTATACTATAATATATAAAATGTGTGAATCATATAAACTTGACTCGTAATTATGTAACGGTGAAGTCCGGTCAACTGGATACCTTTGCCCTGAGTGAGTTTAATAATATCATTATCTGTGATAGAACGAAATTCATTCAGTTTAGTTAAGAAAATGAAGCTCTATATAAAAAATATGGTTTGTAATCGTTGCAAGACCACGGTTAAAACAGAACTTGACAAATTAAATTTAGCATATGCGTCAGTTGAACTGGGAGAAGTGACTATTAAGAAAAAACTGACATCAATACAACAAAAGATACTATACTCGGCATTATTAGCACATGGGTTTGAATTAATAAACTCTACGAAGAATAGCCTCATCGAGAATCTAAAGAGGGCTATTTTTGATCTTGTGATGTATTCGGATGAAAATCTGAAAACCAGCTATATGGATTTTTTAAGTCTGGAAGTTAATGACAATTTTATTCCACTTAACATCCTGTTTTCAGAGATCGAAGGTATTACAATTGAAAAATATATTATAAAACAAAAGGTTGACCTGGTAAAGGAATTATTGGGAAATAACAATCTGGACATTACTGAAATTGCTGTTAAAATGCACTATAGTAATGTGGCACATTTATCCGGAGAGTTTAAAAGTATTACAGGTCTTACTCCATCGCATTTCCGTCAACTTCGGCACATCAGCTATAAAAATCAGGCGATCAGTTTATAAAGTAAAGAACTTACTTCAATGAATATAAAGCATCCCGAACACCCGTATATATTGGGGTCCCCCAAAAAAACATCTTATGTAAAACCTGAAAATCCGAAAAACCCCGATCAGTCAGACATTGGTACGGGTACCACTGCAAATTCTGAAAAAGATCTAAGATTAAGGTTACAGAAATCGGGAGAACTAAATGCCAGTCTGGAATTACTTGTTGAACAACGCACAAGCAAGCTTGTAGAAATTGTCTCAACAAACGGGAAATTTCTTACAATTATTGCTCACGATCTGAGAAGCCCTTTCAGTGCAATCATAGGTATTCTAGAACTGTTAAAACTAAGTTTGAAAGAACTTAATAAAGATGAAATTGAAGAATATGTAAATATTGTTTACAATTCAGCAAATAACACTCTGGTCCTTCTTGATAATCTTTTGGAATGGGCAGTTTCTCAAAATGTAGAGAAAACCTTTAAGCCGGTTAAAATTAATTTGTACGAATTGTTACAGGAGCAAATTGAAAATCTTAAAACTTTGGCTAATCAAAAACAAATCGCAATTAGCCATTCTGTTGAACAAGGCTTGAATGTAACTGCAGATCTCCAGATGGTTAAAACCATACTAAGGAATCTGATAAGTAATGCCATAAAATATACAAACAGTTTTGGCAGAATCCAGGTTACAGCGCTTGAAGACAAGAAATTCGTCGAAATTTCTGTAACCGACAATGGAATAGGAATTTCAGCTGAGAATAAGAATAAACTCTTTAAGATAGAAGCTTTTCATTCAACTTCCGGGACAAATGATGAAAAAGGTACCGGATTAGGTCTTATGCTTTGCAAGGAATTTGTTGAACCTCACGGAGGAAACATCAGCTTACAAAGTGAAGCAGGAAAAGGAAGCAGATTTTCATTCACATTACCGCATTATATTTAAACATCTATCTGATTTTTAGTGTTTTATTTCACCTGTGAATTTTGTAACATTTTTCAATAATTATGTAACATTTTTCAATTTGAAAACCGTGAATTTTATGACATCCTAACCACAAAACAAAATGATGATTAACATGTTTTTTGTCCATCCTGAAAAAGGATTGATTGTAAGAGAATTATTAAAAAAATACATACTTGTAATTTCTTTATGGATTTTCAGTGTGGGGTTGATGGGTAATACACCTCTGGCTTCGAAACAACAAATAGGCATGTTCAAAAACTCCAGAACCTGCGTTGTCTTTGAAGATGGGATAAGTTTTTATAATGCTTTTATTAAAGACGCCGTGCAGAAATACTGGAAATCTACCGGCTATGAGTTTATTGATCATAAGGAATTTGAAAAACGCATGATTGATCCTAAGTATTCTTTTATTGTTCTTAAGGATGGTGCTTCCGATAAGGATCAGGGTGGAATAAGTTACAGTTATGTTAACCTGGTTCTCGGTGATGCATCAGGAAATTTTGCCAGGATGCCAGTTTTTTGTAGTATACCTCTTACATATTCAGGTGATAAGGGGTCTGACTTTGAGTATGTCGTGCCTGCAATTGTAAAATTCATGCAAATTCATTTAACAAATCTTGAGAAAGATCGTTTCCCTATTTCATTATATGGTCTGAAATTCTACAACAAGACAGGCTTTAAAGCCAGGGTTCTGTTGTTGAATATAGATAAAATGGCTTCTACAGTAAATACTCCGGAGAAAATAAAAATAGTGTACCCAAATCAGGTCAAGCTGTTATCGGCAACGGAAATCAAAGAAGAACTAGTTAATAATCCGGTAAATACATTATTCCATTTTCATGTCGGTCCGCCTCTTGATACCGGGGCAGGAAAATGTTTTGAAATGATATTCGATAATGAAGGAAATCTATATTATTATAACTTCAGGAAGATCACTAAGGAGAATGCAGATGGTTTTAACCTGAATGATTTTAAAAAGATAAAAAAATATGATTAACACCGTTTGGAGGAGTTGAAAAATATTAAATTGAAAGATTAGTGAAAACCGTTAAAATCAAATCGGCCGGATCGTTAAAAGAATCGACTTCTGATTCTGAAATAAGTTTGTTTCCGATAGTAGGAATTGGTGCATCGGCAGGCGGACTGGAGGCATTAGAACAATTTCTGGCAAATGTACCTGAAAACAGCGGGATGGCCTACATTGTTGTGCAACATCTCGATCCGACCCATAAAGGAATGCTTCCTGAATTGCTTCAGAGGATTTCCAAGATGAAAGTCTTCCAGGTAAAGGACAGGATGTTGGTAAAACCAAACTGCGTCTATGTTATTCCGCCAAACAAAACCATGTCGATATTTAAAGGAATACTCCATCTGCATAAGCTGATCCAGGAAAGAGGACAACGTCTTCCGATTGATTATTTCCTTTACTCGCTCGCTGAGGATAGAAAAAACCTGAGTGTTGGCATCATTCTTTCGGGTATGGGTTCAGACGGTTCCTTAGGTCTGCGGACCATAAAAGAGAAAAACGGGATCACAATGGTACAGGACCCGGAAAGCGCAAAATTCGACAGCATGCCCCGAAATGCAATTAATTCAGTCCCTATAGATATTATTGCTGCTCCCTCCGAACTTTCTTCAAGGCTTAAAGATTTCATCAATCATATTCCGTTACTGCGAACAAAAACTGATATTGAGATCAAAGACAAGAGTTCCCTCGAAAAGATAATTATTCTGATACGGACTTATACAGGCAATGATTTTTCATTGTACAAAAAGAATACTGTTTACCGTCGGATTGAACGTCGAATGGCAGTACATAAAATAGATAAGATTTCGTCATATGTCCTTTTTCTGAGTGAAAATCCCAGTGAAATTGATATCCTTTTCAAGGAATTACTGATAGGTGTGACTAATTTTTTCCGCGATGCGGCAGTATGGGAAAATTTAAAAGAAACAATTTTACCTGACATAATCACAAAGCTTGAACCAGGGTCAATTCTGAGAGCATGGGTACCCGGATGTTCAACCGGAGAAGAGGCTTACTCATTAGCCATTATATTTAAAGAAGCTCTGGCTAAAATCAATCCTCATGGAGGATTTTCTTTACAGATTTTTGCAACAGACCTTGATAATGAAGCGATTGAAATTGCAAGAAAAGGTATTTTCCCTGCAAGTATCGAAGAAAATGTTTCACCGGAAAGGCTGAAACGCTTTTTTCTTAAAACTGACAGCGGCTATTTCATTAACACTGAAATAAGAGAAAAGGTTGTATTCGCACAACACAATATTATTATGCATCCTCCTTTTACCAAGATAGATATACTCTCATGCCGTAACTTGCTTATATATATGGAACCCGAGTTGCAAAAAAAGATGATCGGACTTTTCTATTATAGTCTTAACCCCGGAGGCGTTATAGTATTGGGCAGTTCTGAGACTCTTGGAACTCAGAGTCATCTCTTTACTTCGTTGGATCTGAAAGGAAAAATATTTAAACGCACAGCTACTCTTCTGGCTCCGGATTTATTTGATTTCCCGACTACATTTTCCAAGACAAAAACCATGAAGCCTGAAAATGAAAGAACTGCAGGTCCATCACAGAATATTCAGACCCTGGCCGAACAGTTGTTGTTACAGCGTTATTCTCCGGCAGGTGTCCTCATAAACGAGCAGGGAGATATAATATATATCAGCGGACATACAGGAAAATATCTTGAACCAGCAGTAGGCAAAGCTAATATGAATATTTTTGCCATGTTACGTGAAGGATTGCGCAGTGAATTTCATATCGCCTTTAAAAAGGCGGTATTAAAAAAAGAAACTGTGGTATTACATAATGTAAAAGTGGGTACAAATGGAAGCGCTCATACTCTGAACATCAGCATTCAATGGATTGATAAGCCGGAACTTCTCAAAGGCAATCTAATGGTGATCTTTAAGGATATACAGGATATTACTGATTCGAAGCTGCAACAAGGGAAAGAAAAAAAATCACAGGATAATGTCAGGCAGATAGAGCTTGAGAAAGAATTAAAATACGCACGTGAAAAGATACAGGACACTCTTGAAGCGATGCAGTCGTCGCAGGAAGAATTGAAATTCACAAACGAGGAATTACAGTCTACTAATGAAGAGCTGCAGTCAACCAATGAAGAGCTCATGAGCTCAAAAGAGGAGATGCAAAGCCTGAATGAAGAACTACAGACTCTTAATGCAGAACTGCAATCGAAAGTAGATGATTTTGCAAGGGTGAGTAGCGATATGAAAAACCTTCTCAACAGCACAGATATAGCTACCCTGTTTCTCGATAATGAAATGAAAATAAGACAGTTTACATTACAGGCTGTCAAAATATTTAAACTGATAAAAAGTGACATCGGCAGACCTTTTACCGACCTGGTTTCTGATCTTATCTACCCTAATTTACAGGATGACGCCCAGGCAGTTTTAAAGTCGCTTATATTTATAAAGAAACAGATTCCTACAAATGACGGCAGGTGGTTTTCTATCCGAATAATGCCTTACCGTACTTTGGACGACAAAATAGATGGTGTTGTGATAACTTTTTTCAATATTTCAGATCTCAAAGAGGTGGAAGTAAAACTGCATGAAACAGAGCAGATGAACAAGCTGCTGCTCTATTCAGCTTCGGATATCATTGTTAAGTTGTCGGTCGATTGGAAAATACAGGAATTTAACCCTGCGGCAGAAAAATATTTTGGAAAAAAGCAGCAGGATTTGCTAAACAAGAATTATATTCATACGTTAATTCCTGAGTCATTAAGGCAAGGTACCGAAAAAGATATGAAAAGGATTTTGGCTGAATCGCATGATACAAAATGCAAAATGCAGATAATAACTTCAGGTGATAAAACTATTGAAGCGGAATGGTCTGTAATAGTACTGCTTAATAATCTTAAGGTACCCAGTGGAATTATATTATCATTAAAAAAATAAGAACACTATGAATAAGGAAAAAAGAGATTTTACTGATGATCAGATGCTGCGGCGCAATGCAGAAGAATTACTGAAAAAGAAGCAAATAAGGTTGGAAAAACTCAGCATAGAAACTGATGCTATTAAGCTGCTTCATGAACTTCAGGTTCACCAGATAGAATTAGAGATGCAGAATGAAGAACTTATCAAGGCAAATGAAACAGCAGAACTGGCTCTTAAAAAATATACAATGTTGTACGATTTCGCACCGATGGGCTATTTCACACTCGATCCCGACGGGAATATTTGTGAATTGAACTTTACAGGCGCTGAAATGCTGGATGATAAGCGGTTTAGTCTGGTTAACAGCAACTTTAAGCTTTTCATAACCGAAGGTTCACGACCAGTATTTGACAAATTTTTCAGTAAAATATATTCCGGGAATATCAAAGAATCATGCGAAGTGAAGCTTGGCTATGATGGAAAACAATTATGTACGGTTTATATGGAAGGTGTCGTTACAGGTGATGACAGGACTTGCCTGTTATCTGTAGTTGATATTTCCGGTTTTAGAAAGTAGATTAATCATTAAATTCCTTTTAACCACTAAGATCACAAAGAAGGCACAAAGGACGCAAAGAACCGAAATGTAGGTTTTTAGCTTTGTGCACTTTGTGTATTTCCTTTGTGTGCTTTGTGGTTAATGGATCTTGACAACCCTTTTGGGCAAACTCAGCTTTCCACTTTCCCATGCAAAAGCAGGTTAATCGCATCATTGAACGATCCTGCCAGGATAATCTTGCCAGTGTTCACAAAGAAAATCTCATCGGCATTCTCAATTGTGTTTAAACGATGAGCTATTATTACCCTTGTAGTCGATACGGGAAGTTTTTTCAGAATGCTGTCCAGCAATTGTTCCGTAACCGTATCAATATTTGCAGTGGCTTCATCAAGTATAAGTAATTCAGGCTTCCTGAGTACAGCACGCATGAAAGCAATGAGTTGTTTCTGTCCCAGGCTTATGCCATCACCTGTAGTTTGAACTTTGGTGTCTAAGCCTTTATCGAATCTTGCCAGCAAACTTTCAAGTCCTGCTTCGGAGATTACCTCAGATAATTGCTCATTTGTATAGTTCCTGTACTCTTCATTCCCGTATAAAATGTTGTCGCGTACTGTTCCGGTAAAAAGAAATGGCTCCTGGAGAATAAACCCTATTTTACGGGTACGTTCTTCCGGTTTATAGGAACGAATATCTTTGCCATCGAGCAATATAATACCTCTGGTTGCATCATACAATCTTGCTATGAGTGATGCTGTGGTTGTTTTGCCGCCGCCTGTAGGACCAACAAAAGCATAAGTTTTACCACGTTCCAGATCGAAGCTTACCTTGTGCAAAACATCTTTGCCGTTAGGATATCTGAAGGATACATTGCCAAAATGAAGATATGAAGTACTTGTTTGGCATTTAGGATCTTCCACTAAATCTAAATTTGTTTCAAGCGACAATAAAAGGGAGATCCGGTCCCATCCGGCCATTGCTACCTGAAAGTTAGCCCACAAAGCAGCGAGCTGCCGGAGAGGATTATAAAAGTTAGTAACATATGCAATAAAGCTGATTAGCAATCCAATTGAAAAATGTCCTTTCATAATTAAATAAATACCAAGGGAAAGGACTATAAGCTGGCCTAAGTTTGCTGCCAGAGTATACACTGGTGCAAATACATTGTTTGCTATTCCGGCCTTTACTGACTTGGAATAATTATCCTGGTTAGCCTCTTCAAAGCGTTTGCGGAAATAATCGCGGCGGTTGAAAGCGATAATTACTTTAAAGTTGGCGAGGCTTTCCTGTATTTCAGCACTCAAACTGCCGGTACTCTTCATACTTGCTGCATTCTTGCGCTTGACCCAGGGTGAAATTATTTTAGTAAATATCCATACTATCAGAGCTGGAGAAAGTGCTGCGAGACCCAAAGGCAGATTTATGCATAAAAGAATAATCCCTGCACCGGTCATTGTGATTGTGCTGCCAATAAACTGCATCAGCGATTGTGAAAAGAACTGGTTTACTTTATCCGTATCATTATTAATTCTCGATATGAGGTCTCCTGCTTTGTTCTGATTAAAAAAATCAACCGGCAGTTCCTGTAACTTATTGAATACAGCATTACGCAGACTATAAAGCATTCGTTGGCCAATGCTTCCCATCATAAGCATCTGTGTGTAGTTCACTAAAAAAGCAACGATGTATAACAATAGTAGAATTCCGGCAAAAACAATCACACCGTGATACTGCTTAGTCTGAATGTACGTGTCGATGGTGTAACCGATCAGATACGGTCCGAGTAAACTTAATCCCGCATTTAAAAAGATGGCTCCCGAGGCAATAGTCAGATTGCGTCGTTCTTCTCCTATAAGAGTTATTAATTTCCGGAGCGAGGCAAGATTGGATACTTTTTGCTCCTTTTTATCTGATGGTTGATTTAAATTATAATTCATAATGATGGGTACTGCGTTGCGAACTGTAAATCTGAATATATTCAGGGGAGCTCTGTTTTAGTTCTTTATGTGTCCCAGTGGCTATAACCTCACCTTCCATAAGGAGTACAATCTGTTCAAAATGTCTTACCGGCGCAATTTTTTGTGTAACGGAAATGAGGGTCATATGGGGATAATTGTTTTCAAGGTTGCACAGTATTTTGTTTTCCGTCTGCCTGTCAACGCGTGAAGTAAAATCGTCAAGTAAGAGAATTTTTGGATTTACTGCCAATGCACGTGCCAGCATAATCCGCTGTTTCTGTCCACCTGAAAGACTTGTTCCTCGTTCAGAAACTATCGTATCGATCTTCTGGGAAAGTGATTCTATAAAATCGTTTAATTCAGCTGTTTCAATGGCCTTTAACAGCGATTCATTGGTTACCCGGTCATTAAATGCAATATTCTCCCGGAGACTCATATTGAATATTACACTATCCTGAAAAACAAAGCCGATCTGACTGTGAAATAATTCCTTTGTGTACTTCTCTATGCTAACTCCATCGAATTCTATTGACCCGGAATCGGGAGAAACAAGATTTGTGAGTAAATATAATAACTGGCTTTTTCCTGCCGCTGTTGGTCCGATAATGGCAGTTTTGCTTCCGGCTTTTACGGAAAATGAAATATTTTTCAGAATAGGTTTATCACCGTAAAAAAGTGAAACATTTTTCAGGTTAATATCCCCTTTTATTGTGCTTCCAATAGTTCCTGTTTCTACCTCAGCCGGAGCTTCGAGAACTTCATTTATTCTAACGTATGAAGCTGAAGCCTGCGCTATAATGTTGCTCATGAAACCAATCATGAGTATTGGAAATATCAGCAGCATAAGGTAACTGTTGAAAGCAGCAAAATTTCCGAGCGACATCGTACCCGCAACAACAAAATGACCTCCCAGGGCCAGTATAGTTACAACGGCCATGTTGGAGACAAACATAATAACCGGGATAAGAGTAGCAAACATCCTCAGAATAGATAATCCAAGATTACGTGATTCCAGGTTGGACTCCAAAAATTTCATACTCTCAGGTTGTTGCGAATTGAGTACCCTTATTAAAGCGGAACCCATAATACTCTCGTTAATAATTTTATTGAGTGAATCAATAACTTCACGCCCTCTTTTAAACAAGACCCTCACTTTTCGCAACACAATGAAAAATGTAGTTCCGATAACCGGCACAATTGAAATAACAGCTAATGCAAGTTTCCAGTTTATCATAATAAGCAGAACTGAGGTGCCGACAATGACAAAGACCGATGAGATAATTGTAACAAAAGCCTGTGAAACAAACATTTTTACTGAGTCTATATCTGATGTAAGGTTCGTCAGCAATTTCGATGGATTTGTCTTAAGTACATATGTATAGCTCTGACGCGAAATCTTATCGGAAAGTTGTGCGCGTATATCCTTGGCAACACGTTCTGAGGCAAAGACCTGAATTATGTTTTGCAGTGAAGTAAATATGAATATTCCTAAGCCTGCTCCCAGAAACTGAATGATCACTGAAACTGTGTTAAAATGATTCGCAGTAAATGCATCAATACCATGAGCAATAATTTTCGGGATCAGAATGTTAATACCACTTCCCAAAAGCGCCATAACGATCAATACAGTCACGAGTCCTGAGTAGGGTTTCAGTAAACTAAATATGCTTGCCTTTGCAGTTTTATCTTTTTCAGATTGAGAGACGGGTTTATTCATTTTCCTTTGAAATATATTGCAAAGGAATTCAATAATGAATAAAATTCAACAAAAAAATCGGTAATATCATATAAATTACCGGTGAGTAGTACTAACGGCTCATAACAACACTTACAGCACCGATCTTCCCTCCCATAGGAGGATTCATTTTTGAAACCTTAACAGTAACCTTTTCAATTCCCTCCATCTCAGCATAAACGGCATCTATTATTCTACCCGCAATATGTTCAAGCAGATGTGATTTCATCTCCATCTGTGACTTCACTATCTCATATACCCTCTGATAATTGACGGCATCTTTTAGATTATCGCTTGATGCGGGCAACTTCATATCTGTTTCAAGAGTAAGATCAACAAGAAACTTGTTACCAACAATACGTTCTTCTTTGAAATGTCCGTGAAAGGAGTAAAACTCCATATTCTCAATTTGAATCAGACCCATAAATCAGCTTTTTGAGAAATAAATTATTTACTTATTTTTTAACCACAAAGCACACAAAGAAGGCACAAAGAACACAAAGTCAAAACGATACCCTTTGTGTACTTTGTGATTTCCCTTTGTGCATTTAGTGGTAAATAGATTTTTTTCATTTAATTATTAAAATATATTTGGTTTATATTATAAACTAGTTTATATTTGTGACATATTTACATTCATATTTGAACGAAACATAAAAATAAACATTATTATGGAAAACGAAGAAAAAATTATGACAGGCGAAGAGAGCCTGAGAATCATATCAGAGATGATAAATAAAACAAAGTTTGACATCCGCCAGGGAAGTTTTTACCTGCTTTTCTGGGGATGGTTAATTTTCGCCTGTGCTCTCTCAGATTTTCTGCTTCTGAAATTTACCGCTATCACACACCACTACTATGTCTGGTTTCTCGTTATACCCGGCGTCTTTGTATCAATGCTGTATGGATTTCTGAAAGGCCGAAAAGCCACCGTCAGAACCTATACAGGAACTCTATATATGTGGATCTGGATTGGATTTCTTTTTACGGCGACAGTGTTGTTCATTATACAATCGAAAAGGATGGACCTGGTTTCTCCATACATTCTGTTGCTGGTAGGGTTTCCGACTTTTATTTCAGGATTTCTGATCAGATTCAGGCCGTTGATTCTTGGAGCTATTTGCTTCTGGATCTTAGCGATTGTAATTTATTTTGCCGGTCAGTCATTTTATTCATTAGGTACGGCGTTAGCAATGCTTTTAGGTTACCTGATTCCTGGATATTTGTTAAAAAACAGAGTTGATCATGACAAGGTTTAAGGAACTCGATCCCATTCTGCATTCGCAGTTGCGTCTTGCAGTAATATCTTTGCTAATGAGCGCTGAAGTTGCTGAATTTACTTATATCAGGGAGCAAACCGGTGCTACAGCGGGAAATCTGAGCATTCAGATCACAAAACTAAAGGAAGCTGGGTATATAGAAGTGACAAAAAGTTTCAGGAACAACTATCCTCAGACTCTCTGCAATATTACGGAGCTGGGGAAGGAAAAATTTACTGAGTATGTCAACTCTCTCAAAGACTATCTGAGTCCAAATCCTTAACTCTTTCTATGTGACCCTCTGTGCTTCTCCGTGTATCTCTGTGTTAGTTCTTATTCTAAGTTACACAGAGTTGCACGGAGAAGCACAGGGCTAAACAGAGAGAAAAAATTAAAGCCCCTCTCTCCTGAAAGCGTCATATTAGCCCTTGTTATTAACTCAAATTCATCCTATTTTTGTATCCTTAACATTATGAAGGATGAACGACGAACTAACAAAAGAAAAAGAGGAATTAAAACCATCGGTAAGTTTTATTGAACAATTTATAGTTGAAGATCTAAAGGCAGGAAAGAACAAAGGGAAAATTGTCACACGATTTCCTCCTGAACCAAACGGATATCTTCATATAGGACATGCAAAGGCTATCTGTCTTGATTTTGGTATGGCACAAAAGTACGGCGGGAAATGCAATCTGCGTTTCGACGATACCAATCCTATTAAAGAAGACGTTGAATATGTGGACTCAATTAAGGAAGATATTCACTGGCTTGGTTTTGACTGGGAAGATAGAGAGTTTTACGCATCCGACTATTTTGGTAACCTTTACAATTTTGCCATAGAGCTCATTCAGAAGGGACTTGCTTATGTAGATGATCAACCTGCCGATCTGATTGCTACTCAGAAAGGGACTCCTTCCCAGCCCGGTGTTGAGAGCCCGTTCAGGGATCGTATGGCTGATTTGAACATTGAGCTGTTCGGAAGAATGAATAAAGGTGAATTTGATGAAGGAAGCCATGTCCTGAGAGCAAAAATTGATATGATTTCACCGAACATGCACATGCGTGATCCTATTATTTACAGAATCATAAAATCGGCTCATCATCGTACTGGCACTAAATGGAATGTATATCCTATGTATGATTTTGCTCACGGGCAAAGCGACTATTTTGAAGGTGTCACCCATTCTCTTTGTACACTTGAATTTGAAGTTCACCGTCCTCTTTATGACTGGTTTATCGATCAGCTTAAAACAGATAGTTACCGTCCGCGACAGATTGAATTTAATCGTCTTAACCTCACCTATACCATGATGAGTAAGAGAAAGCTTCTCGAGCTGGTTCAGGAAGGCAATGTAAATGGATGGGACGATCCCCGGATGCCAACCTTATGTGGTCTGAGGCGAAGAGGCTACACTCCTGAATCGATAAAAAGATTTGTTGACCTGATCGGTTATACAAAAGTAGAGGCAATAAACGATGTCTCACTTCTTGAACATGCAATCCGTGAAGATCTTAATATCAGAGCACCAAGAGTATTCGGAGTTTTAAACCCATTAAAAGTCATAATTAAAAACTATCCTGAAGGAAAGATCGAGAATGTAGAGCTCATTAATAATCCGGAAGATGAATCAATGGGCAAAAGAGAGATTCCATTCTGCAGGGAAGTCTATATTGAACAGGAAGATTTTATGGAGGTCCCTCCTCACAAATTTTTCCGTCTGGCCCCGGGTACAGAAGTACGTTTAAAGGGAGCATATATAATTAAATGTGAAGGTTTTAAGAAAAATGAGTCAACCGGTTCCATCGAAGAAGTTTACTGTACTTACGATCCCGCGACAAAGAGTGGTGAATATGCATCTGAGAAAAAGGTTAAAGGGACCCTTCACTGGGTATCGGCCCAACATGCTTTAGACGCAGAGGTAAGGTTGTACGACAGATTATTTAACCACGAAGATCCTTCAGGACAAAAAGATGATGATTACCGGAAATTTCTTAATCCCGATTCATTAAAAATACTTACAGGTTGTAAGGTTGAGCCTTCACTTGCTTCTGCAAAACCGTTGGATAAATTTCAGTTCCAGAGACTTGGATATTTTTGTGTCGATTATGATTCGACAGGTTCAAAACTTGTTTTCAACCGGACTGTGCAGCTGAAGGATTCGTGGGCGAAGATGAATAAATAAGGCTCAGGCATCGGGCGTCAGGCGTAAGGTGTGAAGCATAGTAAGCACGTTCTTTTTCTCTGTGTAACTCAGTGCTAATCTGTGTCTTTCTGCCTTCGCTGAAGCTACGGTAGACAAAGTCTGTGTAAGTTCTTAATTACCTTATTAAACATATATTTATTTCTATCAAAAGTTTTTTAACGGAAATTTTTCTATATTTGCATCCGCAAAATTGTCCCGTAGTGTAATTGGCAACACGTCTGATTCTGGATCAGAAGAGT
>DCFT01000190.1 GCA_002319885.1 Bacteroidales bacterium UBA1797 | reverse complement strand
AAGAGATAGCCGAAAACCAAACCGAGGAGAAATCTGGGGAGAAATCCAAAAAACTGAAAATGTAATGTGCTGAATATAATTGCAGTGATCCAGACAGCCAGATGCCCCGATTTAAAATAGTTATAAAAAATCCTTTGTAAAACGCCTCTGAATATAAATTCCTCCCCTACCGCAGGAATAACGGCAATAATTAAAAGATTTAAGATCATAATACCAAAAGAAGAAGAAACTATGACCTGATTTATTATATCATTTGCATGATCTTCTTTTTGTATCATCCACTTTTCAACTCCTCCAAGCCATACCGGAAGATGCATGCCTGCATTTAGCTCTCCCGTAAAAGTGGTTATTGGAAATAAACAGAAAGCAAGAATAATCATCATACCTGCCTCTTTTAATTGTGGCCTGGCAAGCTCTTTTAATGCTGATACGGAATCAGGTTTCAGAAGTCTGAATATTATAATCGATGGAATAATAAAAATTGAAATATCCTGAGTCATCAGAATATACTTAAGAAATAACAGGTCATTACTGTTTAAATATGTGTCTGACTTATTCAAAATATTTAAATCTGATCCAAAAATCAGAGTACCGGCCAGGATCAGAATGATTGACAATGTAACTCCAACACCAACGACTATTATTATTGACACAAGAAACTGATACAGAGGAGATTCCTGGTATATTTTGAAACGGCTAAAGTTATCACCCATTTTATTAATTTTGCATCAGTTAAATATAATCAAATATGTGTGTTGTAAGGAAGATGCATGCATCGTCCTTACATTATAAAAAATAAATTATCAGGAATTGAAAATTGGCAACATATCTTTAGGGGAATTCCCCTTATTCCTGGCTCCTATGGAAGATATCACCGATCCTTCCTTCAGGATGGTATGCAAGATGAATGGGGCTGATTTTATGTATACTGAATTCGTCTCTTCTGACGGACTTATACGTGATGGAGAAAAGAGTGTCAGGAAACTTGATATCTATGATTTTGAGAGACCCATTGGTATTCAGTTATACGGGCATCTTCTAGATTCAATGGTAGAGGCTGCCCTGATAGCTGAGGAGGCAAAACCTGAGCTCATCGATATTAATTTTGGTTGTCCTGTTAAAAAAATTGCCAACAGAGGTGCCGGGGCAGGAATGCTCCGTAATATACCACTGATGGTTGAGATGACGGAAGCTATTGTCAGAGCAGTGAAGCTTCCTGTTACGGTCAAAACCCGGCTGGGATGGGATGATGACAGTAAAAACATCGTGGAGATTTCAGAACGTCTTCAGGATGTGGGTATACAGGCATTAACCATACATGGTAGAACCAGGGCACAAATGTATAAAGGTTTTGCTGACTGGACACTGATAGGTGAGGTAAAGAATAATCAAAGGATCAGTATTCCAATAATAGGAAATGGGGATATTGATGGTCCGGTGAGAGCAAAAGAGATGTTCGACAAATACGGAGTTGACGGTATTATGATCGGCCGTGCAACAGTAGGAAGACCATGGATATTTCGCGACATCAGACATTACCTGAATACCGGTGAACTTTTACCTGAACCGTCAGTTAATGAGAAAGCCGATCTAGCTCTGCTTCATCTTGATAAATCCCTTGAGTTTAAAGAAGGGAAAAGAGCTATCTTTGAGATGCGCCGGCATCTTTCAAATTACTTTAAAGGCTTACCGCATTTTAAGGATACTCGTCTTAAACTACTTACAACAGTTGAGGTTGACGACATAAGGAAAATTATTGAAGAGATCCGTGAAAAATGGGGTGACTTCAGGTCGGATGACAAAACATCTGTATATAATATTTAATTCCCATATTTTCTATCACGTTTCTGAGCTGTTTAAAAAGTCATTTTTAACCACAAACCTTTGAGACCTTTGTGTTTAATGGATTCCCAACTTTTGGACAGTCCTCCGAATCACACATTTACTGAAAATTTCCACTTTTCCATTAGGCAAAGGGAGTCAGGGAGATGATGTTATCAACCGGTAATTTTTTTAAACAGCAGCAAAAAACTCTCCCATTTAAAAATCCTCTTCAGTATTAAAATAAATAAAATTCCTGTAACAATAAGTGCGGCAAATTCAGTCCAGGGGTGAACAGTTGACTGTAGATATACTGCTGAGGTTTGCAGAGAGGAAGACTGGTTTGTTACCATGATACAAAGAAAAATATTATTCGCTGTATGGGCGCCCATACTGGCTTCAATACCATCATCAAGCACAGTAATAATACCGAATATCAGTCCGAATAAGATATACTGTGGTATCATGGTAAAGAATCCAAATTCCTTTACCTCCGGATTGAAAGCATGCAAGAGACCAAACAACAGCGAAGTCATTATTACCGGAAACCATCTGTTCCTGACCAGTACCGCAAAGCCCTGCATGAGATAACCCCTGAAGAGTATCTCTTCGAAGGCCGCCTGAAACGGAATAAAAAGTACTGATAAAACTGATACCAGTATGAGTGAGGCCGACATATTATTAATTGTGAAGTTCGAAGGATCAAGTTTCAGATAGCCAAACAAGTACAGAGCAGACAGGAACATCCATACAGCTCCTGAAGTAAAAAACCTGCCCCACCTGATCTTTCCTGTCCCATTAATTGTTTTTCCAAGAGTGCGTCCGTTTAAAGGCTTAATCAGAACTATAAAAGCAATTAACCCCATGATGAATGGAAACATCATCATCAGGAACACAACATTATGACTTAGCCCTATAACACTGAAGTCATTCGGGTTAGCGGCCAGTTGAGAATATACAGCCGGATTTGAAGATGATTTTATAAGTAAAGCTAAAAATAAAGGGACAGCCCCGATTGAGTTTGACACAATGAGAATAGCAGCAAACATTACAGCATATCTCCAGAAGCTGTTTTTACTTTTAAATGATGATTCAAGATGGTTCATAGTAAAATTTTAGTGCCTGTCAGAATTCAGAGCTAGTCCGTTTTGGATAATCTATTGAATAATGAAGACCGACACTTTCATGCCTGTTCTGTGCCATCTTAATTATAATATAGCCAACATTTATAAGATTCCTTAATTCACAAATCTTCTTTGAGATAAGTGATTTTTTGTAAAGCCTTTCTGTCTCTTCATACAATATATCCAAACGCACCATGGCTCTTTCAAGTCTGATATCTGACCGTACAATTCCGACATAATTACTCATGATCATCTGTACTTCTTTACTGCTTTGGGTAATAAGTACCATCTCCTCGAGGTGGGTTGTACCCTTATAATCCCATTCGGGAATTTGCTCTTCAAATGTCAGATCATTTAGCCTTTGTCCTGAATGGATGGCAGCGCGGTATGCATAAACAGCTGCTTCAATAAGCGAGTTGGAAGCGAGTCGGTTCGCACCATGCAGTCCGGTAGAAGATGCTTCTCCCAATGCATAAAGCCTGTCAATATTGCTTTGTCCGTCAAGATCAACTTTAATTCCGCCACACGAATAATGTGCGCATGGGACCACCGGTATCAAATCCCTGGTTATATCTATTCCCCGTTCCAGGCAATGTTCATACACATTTGGAAAGTGGTCTTTCAGGCCTTCCTTATCCAAATGAGTACAATCAAGCCAAACATGATCGTCGCCCCAGATTTTCATCTCATTATCAATTGCCCTGGCAACTATATCGCGTGGGGCAAGCGATCCTCTGCTATCATACCTGTTCATGAACTTTTCTCCGGAAAGATTCTTAAGAACTGCTCCATAACCACGCAAAGCTTCCGTGATAAGAAAAGATGGCCTGTTTTCCGGGTCGTACAATGATGTAGGATGAAACTGAATAAATTCCATATTCTCAATGGTTCCTTTTGCCCTGTATACCATTGCAACTCCATCGCCTGTTGCAACTTCAGGGTTTGTCGTAGTAAGGTAAACGTTTCCTATACCTCCGGTAGCTACAATAGTCACTTTTGAAAGAATTGTAATTACTTTCTGGTTAACCAGATCAGCAACATAGGCACCGAAACACTTTATATCGGGGTAATTTCTTTTAACCACTTCACCCAGATGATGTTGTGTTAACAGCTCAATTGCAAAATGATGTTCAAGAATTTCGATATTAGCTTCATTTCTTACCCGTTCCATTAAAGTGTTCTGAATACTTTCTCCGGTTTTATCCTTATGATGGAGTATCCGGTATTCAGTGTGTCCTCCTTCCTTTGCAAGATCGTAAGTTCCGTCTTCTTTCTTATCAAATGAAACCCCCAGCTCAATAAGATCTTTGATCCGGTCAGGTGCCTCCTCGACCACCATCCTGACAACTTCCTCATTGCAGAGGCCGCCCCCTGCAATCAGAGTATCACTTATATGTTTTTCAAAATTATCAGGCTCACTGAAAACAGCTGCAATACCCCCCTGAGCATACCGTGTATTTGTATCTTCAAGTTTTGCTTTAGTAACAATAGTAACTTTTCCATACTTTACGGCCTGAAGGGCAAAAGTAAGACCCGCTATTCCGGAACCAATAACGAGAAAATCTGATCTCTTTTTCATAACATCTTACCAAAATAAGTGGCAAAGATACAAATAGATTTAAGCTATTATTTGCCAGTCTTTATTTCTTACTCCTTCCCCTACCTTCCCTTAAACAATTATGGAAGGGTGATATTACTATCATTGAGAACATTGCAGGGAATGTTGAAAAGTCGGAATCTATTAACCACAAAGAGCACAAAGTAAATTCACAAAGGGCACAAAGTCCCGATAGTTACCGGGATAAATATCAAGATATTCCCTTTGTGCACTTTAGGCCTGCTTTGTGTACTCCCAACGCTTCGATTTGTGGTTAAAAGGGACTTTTTCAACAACCCGATGGACATAGGTTTCAAGAAGACAATAAGAGGACAGGGGATAAGTATATTTATCAAGAGCGTTGACTCTTACTCTGCCTCTTTGTAAAACAGAAGTTTTTAAATTACTTTTGTCTTCCGCAAAAGTTAAATAAATCAATTATGGCTCAGGAAGATAATTTTAAAAAGCTGGTTGCTCATTGCAAAGAATACGGATATGTCTTTCCCTCAAGTGAAATCTACGACGGATTAAGTGCCGTGTATGATTATGGCCAGTATGGTGTTGAACTGAAGAATAATATTAAGAAATACTGGTGGGATAGTATGGTACTGCTTAACGATAATATTGTAGGCCTCGATTCAGCAATTTTTATGCACCCCACTATATGGAAAGCATCAGGACACGTTGATGCATTCAATGACCCGCTTATTGATAATAAAGATTCAAAAAAAAGGTACAGGGCGGATGTTCTTATTGAAGACCACCTTGCAAAGCTCGATGACAAGATTACAAAAGAAGTGGATAAGGCAAGAGAAAGGTTCGGGGACGCTTTCGATGAAAAGAAATTCAGGGAGACTAATCCCAGGGTGCTTGCAAACCAGGCGAAAATAGATGAACTGAATGCACGGTTTTCAAAAGCTCTGAATGAAACTGATCTCGTTGAACTTAAACAGATTATTATTGATAATGAAATTGTCTGCCCTATATCAGGCACCCGTAACTGGACAGACGTCAGACAGTTTAACCTGATGTTTGCCACGGAGATGGGATCTACCCTGGAAGGGGCTAATAAAATTTATCTGCGTCCCGAAACAGCTCAGGGTATCTTCGTTAATTTTCTTAATGTTCAGAAGACAGGAAGGATGAAGATCCCGTTCGGAATTGCACAGATCGGGAAAGCATTCCGAAATGAAATAGTTGCACGGCAGTTTATCTTCCGTATGAGAGAATTTGAGCAGATGGAGATGCAATTCTTTGTACAACCAGGCACTGAACTCGATTGGTTCAAAAAATGGAAGGAAACACGCATGAGATGGCACCAGGCTCTCGGTTTCGGAAGTGAGAATTACCGTTTTCACGACCATGTCAAACTCGCTCATTATGCAAATGCTGCTACCGATATTGAATACAAATTCCCTTTCGGTTTTAAAGAAGTTGAGGGGATACATTCCAGGACTGACTATGACCTGAAACAGCACCAGGAATACAGTGGTAAAAAGATGCAGTATTTCGATCCCGAAAAAGGTGAATCATACATCCCCTATGTAATTGAGACTTCAATTGGCGTTGACAGGATGTTCCTGCAGGTGATCTCTGCTGGCTATCAGGAAGAAATATTAAAAAAAGAAGATGGCAGCACTGATATCCGCGTTGTGCTCAGGCTCCCTTCATTTCTAGCCCCGGTAAAACTGGCTGTAATGCCCCTGGTAAAGAAAGACGGACTGCCCGATATTGCCGAAAAAATTGTACATGATCTTAAATTCGATTTTAACTGCCAGTATGATGACAAAGATTCAATTGGCAGAAGGTACAGACGCCAGGATGCAATCGGTACACCATATTGTATAACCATCGATCATCAGACACTTGAGGATAAGAGCGTTACAATCAGGTATCGTGACTCAATGAACCAGGAGAGACTTCAGATTGAACAACTTGTCGATATCATTAAAGAAAAAGTATCTATTCAGAGCTTGCTGAAAAAACTTTAGAATGAACAAAGTCCTGATAATAACTTACTACTGGCCACCCAGTGGAGGAGCAGGAGTTCAGAGATGGATGAAATTCTCAAAATATCTTCCCGAATTTGGCTGGGAACCAATTATACTCACTGTCGATCCAGAATATGCCGCTTACCCGGTTACCGACGATTCTCTGATGGCTGATATCCCTTCTTCAACCTTAGTATACAGGACTGCTGCCACTGATTATTTCAGTGTTTACAGGAAGGATAAATCAAAAATCCCAACGGCAGGTTTTGCCAATAATGCAGATAATACACTCAGAGGGAAAATTGTGCGTTTCATCAGGGGAAACTTTTTTATTCCTGACCCGAGAAAAGGCTGGAATAAATATGCTTTCACAAAAGCTTGCGATATCATAAGAACAGAAGGTATAAAATATGTTATCACAACCAGCCCTCCTCATTCGACACAATTGATAGGACTAAAAATCAAGAAAAAATATCCTGAGATTCAGTGGACAGCTGACCTGCGTGATCCATGGACCGACATCTACTATTACCACCAGTTTTATCCGACATTCATTTCGAAAAAAATAGATTCGGGATATGAAAAAAATGTTCTTAAAAAAGCTGACAGAATAATAACTGTCGGACCATCATTGAAAAATCTTTATTCTCAGAAATTAAAAGGGACAGCTGCTAAAACTGAAGTAATAACCAACGGATTTGATGAGAATGATTTCGCAGGACTAGTGTCATCAACTCCAGGCATTTTTACTATTTCTTACATAGGAACTCTTTCCGATGCTTACCCGATTGATGGATTCATGGCTGCTCTGAATAAGTTCAAAGAAAGAGGAAATGACTATAAGTTGAAATTCATAGGAACAGTATCTCCAAAACAAAAAGAATTCATGTTATCTTCTGTTGATCAATCAGATATTGAATTCATTGGTTCAGTTGACCACCTAACTGCAATAAAATATATGATTGAATCATCTTTGTTATTATTAATAATACCTCACCATAAAAGCAGCAAAAGCATTATAACTGGAAAACTGTTTGAATATATTGCATCAGGGAAACCGGTACTTTGTCTGGGTCCCGTTGATGGAGATGCAGCTACTATTTTAGACCTGTATGGTTTTGGTAAATGCTTTTCATACAGAGATATAAATAGTATCGAAAACTTCATTTTCTCAACTATTTCAAATCCAGTTAATTTGCAATCAAAATCAATTGAATTATCACATAGAAATATTGTAAAAAAACTAGTATCTTTTCTGGGTTAAAACGCTGTATGACTAGCGGATATAAGTCGATAAGAAATTTAATATTATTTATATATAAATTAATGATATCTGACCATGGAATTAAATTTATTCGTTAAAAATTTCGCGGAGATCTTTGAAGAAACTGAGGCTGGCCTTTTTAAACCTTCAACAAAATTTCGTGATATTGAAGAGTGGAGTTCACTATTAGCATTATCTGTTATTGCCATGGTGGATGAAAAGTATAATGTAAGTCTCACCGGTGATGATATCAGAAAGTCGTTAACTCTTGAAGATCTATATAATATTGTGAAAGAAAAAAAATAATGGCATACCTGGATTTCCCTAATGTTAGTCTTAAAGGAGTTTCTGCCTGTGTTCCCAAAACAATTCTGGAGAACAGGAGTCTTGAAATTTTTAAAACAGAAGATTTCAGCAAATTTTTGGCCTTAACAGGAGTCGAGCGTAAGCGGATAGCCGGTAAAGATATCTGTACATCTGATCTCTGCTATTACTCGGCAGAAAAACTACTTACAGATCTGAAATGGGGGAAAAGTGATATTGATTGCATCATATTTGTCAGCCAGACACCTGATTATGTACTGCCGGCTACCTCATGTTTATTGCAGGAAAGACTGGGATTAAAAAATGAAGTCGTTTCGATTGATATTTCATCAGGCTGTTCGGGTTGGATTTACGGGTTAAGCATTATTTCCGCATTGCTGTCTTCGGGAAACCTTAAGCGCGGATTGCTCCTCGTTGGCGATACCATATTAAAGACCTGCTCGAGGGAGGATAAAAGTACTTTCCCATTGTTTGGCGATGCCGGAACTGCAACAGCAATTGAATTTAAGAAAGGTGACAAAGGGTTCCGGTTTCATCTGGCAAGCGATGGATCAGGTTTTAATTCAATTATTATTCCCGACGGAGGATATCGAAATGTCATATCGGAATCTTCATTTGAAAAAAAGGATTATGAACGGGGAATTACGCGGGATAATACTCAGCTTGCCATGGATGGCATGAATGTTTTTTCATTCGGGATGAAAAGAGCGCCGGAATCGGTTAATCTTCTGATGTCACATTTCAATATCCTGCATGAAAAAACAGACTACTATATTTTCCACCAGGCGAACAAGTACTTAAATGAGAAGATCAGGAAAAAGCTTGATCTGAGTGAAGAAAAGGTACCTTATACATTGAAGGATTTTGGTAACACCAGCTCGGCTTCGATACCCTTAACCCTTTTATCAATAAGTAAAGAACTGGAACACTCTCAGAAAGAAATAATAGCCTGTGGATTTGGTGTTGGTCTTTCGTGGGGAAGTGTTAATCTGACAATAGATAAACTAGTTTGTTCAGCTTTGATAGAGATATAAAAGAAAGATAATGTATAACCCATTTACTTTAAAAGGAAAAACAGTTTTCGTTTCAGGGGCCTCCTCCGGAATTGGGAAAGCTATTGCTATTGAGTGTTCAAAAATGGGAGCTGATGTGTTTATTACAGGACGCAACGCGGAAAGGCTTAATAGTACATTTTTGGAGCTTGATAAGGGAAACCACATGCAAATAATTGCTGATTTGCAAACAGATGAAGGCATTAAAACAGTTGTTGAAAAAATGCCATCAGTGGATGGGATAGTTCATTGTGCCGGTATTGCAAAACCATTGCCTTTCAGGTTTTCAGGAAAGGAGGTTATGAATGAAGTTATGGGAATAAATTTCTATTCGCCGGCCATTTTATCGCAAGAATTGCTTAAAAATAAAAAAATCAACAGGGGGGCATCTATTGTTTTTATTTCTTCTGTTTCCGGAGTATTATGTTCATCGGTGGGAGGATCAGTTTATTCAGCAAGCAAGGGTGCAATAAACGGTTTGGTGAAAGGAATGGCGATTGAACTGGCAGCTAAAATGATACGGGTAAATACAGTTAACCCGGGAATGATTGATACAAATATTTATGTTGCAGGGACCATAACACAAGAACAACTAAATGAAGATATTAATCGCTATCCTCTGAAGCGATATGGGAAACCGGAAGAAGTAGCATATCTGGTGATATATCTTCTGTCGGATGCGTCTTCCTGGGTTACAGGGTCAGGTATGGTTATTGATGGTGGTTATACCTTATTATAAAACCAATGAAAGTATTTATTAAAGGAATATCATATTACCTTCCTGAGAAAGTTCTCACTAATGAAGATCTGTTGACTGATTTCCCCGAATGGTCAGTTGCAAAAGTTGCCTCAAAGTTAGGAATCAGCCAGAGGCATATTGCTGCCGGTAATGAAACGGCAACTGATATGGCAATAAAAGCAGGTGAATTACTGATAAAGGAGTATAACATCGATAAAGCAAGTATAGATTATATTCTCCTGTGTACTCAGAGTCCCGATTATTTTTTACCGGCATCCGCCTGTCTGATCCAGGACAGATTGGGCCTAAAAACCGGTACAGGAGCTCTCGACATCAATCAGGGTTGTTCAGGTTTCATATACGGATTATCGCTAGCCAAAGGGCTTTTGTGCGCCGGAATAGCAAAGAACGTATTATTACTTACTTCAGAAACCTATTCAAAATATATTCATGCCAGAGATAAAGGCAACAGAACAATTTTCGGAGATGCATCAGCAGCCACACTTATTTCCTCGGATGGACTTGCAGAAATAAGAGACTTCAGTCTTGGGACGGATGGTCGCGGAGCCGGAAACCTTATTGTGGAAACAGGAGCATCACGATGTATTAATATTAAAAATAATATCACATGGGATGAGAGCGGTAATCCGGTATCTCCCGACCATCTCTACATGAACGGAACCGAGATTTTCAACTTTACACTCGATGTAGTACCCATTTTAATAAATGACACCCTGAAAAAAAATGGTTTATCACAAGCTGAAATTGATCTGTTCGTTTTTCATCAGGCTAATAAACACATGATGGAGTTTCTGCGCAAGAAATTAAAAATTGAACCTGAAAAATTCTACTATTATATTGAAAATGTTGGAAATACAGTTTCCTCAACGATACCGATTGCTTTAAAGGAGGCGATTAATGAAGGGAAAATCCGTGCAAACAATGAGATTTTGATTGCAGGATTTGGTGTTGGATATTCCTGGGGTGGAACCATTCTTCGTTTTTAATGAAATAACCTTTAAACTAAAAGTCAATTTTCTATCTCCAAAAACTAATGTTTACCTTTTTTGTATTCAAACCAGCTGTAAAATCAACTCAGGAACCAGATTAATAAATTAGTAAAAAAAGTGAATCACGTTATAAAACGCTCATAAATGAATGTTGGTATAGTTGTTGACAATGACATAAATAACGACAAAAGGGTTCTCAGGGAGGTTGAAATTCTCAGGGAAAACGGAATGAGAATATATATTATAGGCTTTGGCTTTGACAAAAAGAAATATCCTGAAATAGAGGGAATTTTGATATCCAGAATCAGTATCAATAAGAAAATCAAGAATATATTGTTTTTTCTTTTCAACACGATTCCTCTTTACGAATGGTTATGGGCCTCAAAAATAAAGAAGTTCGTTTTAAAGAATGAAATAGATATTTTGCATGCTCATGATCTTTACATGGCAAAATCATCCCACAGAGGAATTGCTAAATCAGGGAGAAATATTCCTTTAATATTGGATCTCCACGAAAATTACCCCTATGCTGTAAGCACTTATAACTGGACAAAAGGATTTTTCAGAAGTTTGATTGCAGCCCCAGGATTGTGGGGGAAAAAAGAGTCAGAGTACCTTGGGTATGCTGATAAGATTGTCGTTCTAAGTAATAACTACGCTACGCAGTTATTGATGAAATATCCCTCATTCGCAGAAAATCAATTTTGCGTATTCCCCAATTACCCCGATCTTAAACAGATGAATTCGTTCACAATCCGGAAAGAAATAATCCCCTTTACAAAAACATCACCAATAATCTTTTATTTCGGTATCATAGCCGAAAGAAGAGGAATATTCAATGCGCTTGAAGCTTTCCGAAAAGTCATCAAAGAAGCAAATGATGCTACATTTTTACTTATTGGGCCAATTGATAAAGTTGACAAAAAGCGCTTCGACAATATCCTGAAAGCTCCTGATGTTTCAGATAAATTAATCTATATTCCATGGATTTACTTATCAGAACTGCCCACCTATCTTGAAATATCAGATATTTGCATCGCACCTTTCCTTAAAAACCCTCAACACGAATCAGGTATAGCAAATAAAATTTTTGATTATATGCTTGGGAAAAAACCGATTATAGCTTCAGACTGCATCCCACAGCAGGAATTAATTGAAAGACATAATTGTGGATTAGTATATCATAATGAATATGAGCTAGTTAATGCCATGATCACACTCCTTAACAACAGCATAATGAGGATTGAGATGGGGGAAAATGGGTATAATGCAATAACTAAAGAACACAATTCAGAAGTAGTAAAACGAAATCTGATTGAAATGTATGAATCATTATTTAAAAGAAAAAATAATTGATTTTGAATTTCCTGATAAACGGATAAAGGCATATCTGATATTTCATAATTTTACAATAAGAAAGGATAATAATGAAGGGATTTCTAAACAAGGCACAGATTGAATATGTTTTATCCCATCTTAATAATCATATTGATTTAAACGAAACTGTTAAAAATTCATTCGTTTTTCTAAAATATCACGACAAAATTTCAGACTATTCGAATAAAATTATTTTTCTTCTGAGTGATAAGGATATTGATCTGAATGAGATTGTATCAATAAATCAGATTCCAGTACTGTTCCCGGTTGCCGGTGAGATGAATTCCTTTAGAAAGGAGGATGGAAATATAATTGTACATCATGATTACATTAAATCAGCATTTTTTCTGCTTTCAGGTTACCAGGAATATGTAAATAATGAAAAGGATTCCCTGGGGCGGTTTTCATATATGTCGTCGGTTCAGGAGAAACTAAAAATAACTGATAAACCTATTGTAAACTATTACTTTGTTGAAATAATAAAGGCGATTGAGGAATTTTGCCTGATGCATAATATTAAAACCGGTAAAAAGAAAGAATTCAATACGTTCGCATTTTTGCTTACACACGATATTGACCGGATTTCCTATTACAACATGAATACTCTGCTCTATTCGCTTAAACTTCTGTTTGGTTTTAAAAAAAGTGAAAATAGCAGAATTTATCTTTTAAAGGAGGTTATCAACGTTGGCCTGCATATTGTTAATATTTTTGATAAGAGAGATCCATATTGGAATTTTGAATTTCTATCAGCAAATGAAAAAGAACTTGGAATAACTTCAACATATTTTTTCCTTCCCCGCGATCGGAAACATGTTGATTCATATTACAATTTTACCGATAAAAAGATAAGAAATCTGATAGCTTTTCTCAAAAACAAAGAAAATGAAGTAGGCTTGCACGGAACAGTTGCGTCTTCAGAATCAATAGATTCTCTGAAAGTCATAATTAAGGATTTTAAAAGTGCAACCGGTCTATCCGGTTTTGGAATCAGACAGCATAAGCTGATGTGGCATCATCCACTTACAGCAGTTAATCACGGTAAGGTTGGGATAATATATGACGCAACTCTTGGTTTTGCCGACCATGAAGGATTCAGAAATTCATATTGCCATCCATTTAAGCTTTTTGATTTTGAAAATAACAGGATGTTACCCACCTGGGAAATTCCTTTGAATGTAATGGATACTACGTTATTACATTACCGGCATCTTTCAAATGAAGCTCTTATTGAATCAGTATCTGAAATTGTTAAAGAAATTAAAAAGTTTAATGGAGTATTTACCTTGTTATGGCATAACAGTTCCTTGTATGAAAATGCTATGCCTGGGATAACAAAATTATACTTCGATTTACTGAATAAAATTTTAGCAGAACAACCGGAAATATATTCAGGTTTAGAGATTATTGAAAAATATAACTCCATAAAATTATAACTGGCAAAATGTCTTTAAAAATCAAATTTCTGGAAAGGGAGTCAATTGATAAAGTGATTGATTTTTTTAATCAGGAAATGAATGATAAGCCACAATCGAACAATCGCAAACGGGATGAATTTGAATGGCTGTTTTTTAATGGAGTATATAAACCTGCGCTCTATTCAGTAGCATTTAATACCGAAGACGATGAAATTGTAGGCACATATGCAGGGATCTTTATACCTATGTTATCTCCCTCAGAAGAGCCTGTTCTCACTTGCAAAGGTGAAGACTCGCTGCTTTCTCTCGACCGGATGATTAAAATCGGGAAAAGAGATATACTTAAAGAATTGCTAACGGCTTTAGAAGAAAAATCTAAAGAAGATAATGTACTTTTTATCTGGGGATTTACCGCAGCAGGTAATTCTTTTAAACGATGCGGCTTTAACATTAATAATCAGATAAAGGGGGCATTTTATGTAATTAAACCCATTCAATTCTATAAATACCGGCTCCTCCAATTCCCGCGACAATCAGTTATAAAGAAGATACGGTTATTCGGTTTCTCCTGGTACAATTACTCCAGACAGTTAATTTCCTCCCTGACTTTTTCACAGATTTCGTTAAGAAAGATCCGTTTTGACGAGATTGAAGAAGAAATACTTTTATCTTTTCTTCCAAAAAATGTATTTACTATCTATTTAAACAAAGAATATCTCAAATGGCGGATATACGGAAATCCCTCCTCTATGACTTACGGATTTCTGGAATTCAAAGATAAGAACGGGGATATAGAATCATATTTCATTTTCTCATCAAATATAGAGAACATCTATTTCGTTGAGCAATTCCTTTTCAGAAAAGATCTGAATGATAAAAGGAAACTTAAAATTATGAGTAGCGCATTCAATTTCTTGAAAAAACAAAATGCGACCGCTATCAGGGCGATGGGTTTTGCAGACAATAGTCTGAATATCAAAGAAATTTATTTGTTAAAGAAGACAGGTTTTTATTTTTTTGAAAACAGGAAAGCCAGTTATTTTATTTTTAAAAACCTGACTGATCTGAGTATTAATGCCAGAGATATCTATTTATCAAGGCTTAATACTCTTGGAACTGTCTGATTTATTTATAAATTCTGATGCTTTAAAATATAAAAATTACCTATTGATGATTTATTCTCATTTTATTATAACTCCGTTTAATCTGAGAAATTTCCCCAAATCAAATAACCATGATTATGATAATTGGGTGAAATGGACCAGATACAGAATTGAGTTATTCAAGGAATATTGTTTACCGTCGCTCATAAATCAAAGCTGTAAAACATTTAAATGGTTAATATATTTTGACACTGACACACCCGGGGAATTTAATGAATTTTTAAAAGAATTAAGTTTATTTTCTTTTATTGATATTTGTTATAGCAAAGGGATTAAGGATTTTACTGAAAGTTATATAAAAGAGGTAAAAAAGAGAAACGGGGAATCGGTAAAATGGATAATTACAACAAGAATTGATAATGATGATAGTCTTCACAAGGACGCAATTAAAATAATACAAGAGAGTTTTGTTGAGAGACACAAATTCTTAATATCACTTGCATCAGGCTATATCTTAAATATTAATGACAGAACTTTATCTCATTATTATTACCCGATGTCTCCATTTATAAGCTTAATAGAAGATACTGATAATGAAATAAAAGGAGTCTATGAAAAGGAGCATACGAAATGGGATAGTCTGCGCTTATCTGTTTTTAAAGAAATCGGGTTAGAGTATTTTAATAAAAAAAACCGAAAATCGCGGTTCATCTTAAACAAACCACTTTGGATACAAACTGTTCATGGCGATAATGTTAGTAATAGCTTTTACAGAGGAGTCCCTGTTCTCAATAAAAAAGATCTGGCCGATTTCTCAATTTATTATTCAACCAATAGATTATCAATTAAAATATTAAAAAAATATATTAGTTACGTGGGCTGGAAGAGATACCTGAAAAGCCTGATTATTAAAGTTATAATAAAGAAATAATAAAAAGAAGAACAGATTAGGTCAATTTCTTAAAGAAAATTCGCCAAAAACTTATTCTTTCTGATTGCGATCAATTATTTTATTGTGAATTTTGCTGATATGTTAAACTCGATAAAAGTTTCTTTAAAAGACACTCTGATTTATGGCCTTGGCAACATAGCCGTAAAAATTGTCGGATTACTCCTCATTCCTTTATTTTCCAACCCGAAATTTTTTACAATTGAAGAATTCGGGGTATTGGGTATCCTTGAAATCTCTGCTCTGGTATTAACAGCATTAATGGCATCAGCTCTGCCACAGAGTCTGACGCGGTGGTTCTGGGATAAAGAACATAAAGACAATCAGAAAGGTATATTCTTTATGTCATTTGCAACCCAGTTAATAGTGTCATTATCATTATGTGCGCTCTTGATCCCTCTCTCAAAGACATTCTCCATAATGATATTTTCAAAACCTGACTGGTCGAGAGTAATAACTTTTGTCATTATCGGTTCCGGTATACAGGCATTGAACAATATAAACAATACCCTGATGAGATTGCAGTCAAAATCAGTTTTATATACAACAACTAATCTTTTTAAGCTGACATTTGTATTATTTCTTTCTCTTTATTTTATTATTTCAAGAAAAATGGGACTTGAAGGTTATTATCTTGCCCAGGCAATTGGTAATGCTCTTTTAGTGATCATTCTTTCAGGTTATACATTAAAAAACTCGAGAATATTCTTTTCCAGGTCTATTTTCCAGTCAATGAATGCCTATGGATTTCCTCTTTTTCTTGCAAATATATCAGCTGTTGCACTGAATGTAGTTGACAGATATTCTCTTAATTCACTCGCTGCGCTTAAATCTGTGGCATTATATACGCTTGCTTTTAAAATAACCAGTGTATTAAAGCTTGCCATAGTCGATTCAATGAAACTTTCCCTTGCTCCGATGATGTTAAAGCGTATAGGTTCACCGGATATTCAAAGATTTTATTCTAAGGTCCTGCTTTATTCTTCCTATGTACTAATGTTTGCAGTAATTGGTGTTTCATTGTTTTCATTTGAATTAATTAAAGTGATCGCAAAATCGAAACAATTCTGGGATGCTGTTACAATCATTCCTGTTTTGTCGATGTCGGTTGTATTTGTAAATATGAAAGATCTCACTGTATACGGATTGCATGTTGTAAAGAAGTCGAGGATAATAGGCATAATAGTAGTTTTTTCGACCATATTAAGCGTTTGTCTTAACTTATTATTAATCCCTGTGTGGGACATTATGGGAGCTGCGGTTGCAACACTTCTGGCTCAATTTGTTTTCTGGCTGATTACTTATTACTATTCTCAAAAAGCCTTTTACGTTCCTTACGAGATAAGAAAAATATTTACACTGGTTTTTGTCGGAGCTATTCTTTCATCATCTTGTTTGCTTCTGAATAAAATGGAAATCATTCCCAGGCTATTAATTAAGACCGGCTTACTGGTGAGTTTCCCATTTATTCTCTATCTTTTAAAGTTCTATGAAGCAGTTGAATTACAAGCCATCAGGGGGTTTACTTCAAAATGGTCCAACCTGAAGAACCTGAAAGACAATCTTAAATCACTGAGGGGATTAACAGATGATGAATAGTTACATCTAAATATGATTTCAAATAAATAATTACATTCAAATACATATTTTTGTATCACCGTCAGGTCTTTAATTTTAAAAATATTGCTATGCAAATAAAAATTAAGTTCAAACCCATTCTGCCGCATCTGATTGCAGTAATAATATTTACGGTAGTTTCTTTTGCATACTTTTATCCTGTCCTTGAAGGTAAAGTACTGAAAGCCAACGATTCCACTGTTTCTAAAATCAACTCCAAGGAGATCCAGGACTTTCGTGTAAAATACGGAAGGGAGCCATTGTGGACCAACTCAATTTTCGGTGGAATGCCTGCTTATCTTATATCCACCAGGTATCCGGGTAATCTGATTAAATATGCTGATTCATTTTTAAGGATTTTCAGGATGCCGGTATCAGTGTTGTTTGTTTCAATGCTTGGATTCTATATTTTGTTATTGATTTTTGGTCTTAATCCATGGCTGTCCATAGCAGGTGCCCTTGCCTATGGCTTCTCATCATTTTTCTTTCAGATTCTTGGAGCCGGTCACAATACCCAGGCAATAGCTCTGGCATATATGGCTCCTATGATTGGAGGAATTTATTACACTTACCGTCATGATTCCCTGAAAGGTGCATTATTTACTGCGTTTGTTCTGGCTCTCGAGATTCAGGCCAATCATCCTCAGATCACATATTACGGATTGATTTGTCTGCTTATATTTGGTATTGTTGAATTTATTTATGCCCTGAAAGATAAGACACTAGTTAAATTTCTTAAAACTTCTGCTTTACTGATAATCCCTTTTGTCATAGCCATTGGGATAAATTTCGCAAGTCTTTATACAACTTATGAATATGGGAAGTATTCAATAAGGGGGAAATCGGATCTGACTGGTGATAACAATAATGTTACCTCCGGTTTAAACAAAGATTATATAACAACATGGAGCTATGGTATTGATGAGACTTTCAACCTGTTGATACCTGATTATAAGGGAGGATCGAGCCGTCCATTTGACCGCAGCTCTGAAACTTATAAAGTCTTAAGTCAGAACAACAACCAGGATGCAGCCAACCAACTTCAGAAATACTGGGGAACCCAACCTGGCACAGACGGGCCTCATTATGTAGGAGCAATTGTTTTCTTTCTGTTTGTGCTTGGGCTAATACTTATAAAAGGTCCTGAGAAATGGTGGCTTCTGGCCGCAACTATATTGTCAGTAATGCTTTCGTGGGGGAAAAATTTCATGCCTTTTTCAAATCTTTTTATTAACTATTTCCCCGGTTATAATAAGTTCCGGGCAGTTACCATGACTCTTGTAATAGCGGAATTTTGTATGCCTCTGTTGGGATTTCTGGCACTCAGAGATATTTTTAATGGAACTATTACAAAAAAAGAGATAATAAGGGGATTAAAAATTGCGGGTGGGATAACCGGAGGATTTTTATTGCTTATCCTCTTACTTCCCGGTTTTGCGGGTTCATTTCTTGGGCCAAATGAAGATGGCTATCCCGAATGGCTGAAGAGTGCGCTGATAACAGATAGAAAGGGCCTGCTCAGAAGCGACGCCTTCAGATCTCTGGTATTTATATTACTTTCTGCAGGTGTTATCCTTGGCTATATTTATGATAAAGTCCGGAAGGAATACGGAATACTAATAATTGCTTTACTTGTTATTATTGATTTGTGGGGTATAGACAAAAGATACCTTGATGCTGACCGGTTTGAAAGACAGTTAACCGTTCAAAAGTCTTTTACACCTTCTGTTGCAGATGCCTTTATCCTTAAAGATCCTTCGGATAACAGAGTTCTCAACCTTGCTGTGTCAACATTTGCTGATAACTCACCGACTTCATATTTTCATAAATCTATTGGTGGATACCACGGTGCCAAAATGGAGAGATATGCTGAACTGATAGACAGCTGTCTCTATCCAGGCATTAATAAGTTTGAAGCTGCAGCGAGTAAAGCAAAATCGTTGGAAGAGCTCCAGCAAATATTAAACAATATGCCAGTTCCTGCTTTGGATATGCTCAATACCAGGTATATAATCTTTAACCCCGGTGCACCTCCTTTAATAAATTCAAATGCCCTTGGGAATGCATGGTTTGTAGAAAAACCTGTATTTGTAGAAAATGCCAATAAGGCGATTTCTCTCATGAACTCATTTAATCCTGCAAAAGAGGCAATAATCGTAAATACTTTTAAGAATCAGATTACAAAACCAGATTACCCCGTACAGGTAAATGATAAGATTGAACTTATATCGTATCAACCTGATGAATTGCATTATAAATACACTGCTGTAGGTGAGAAACTTGCCGTCTTTTCAGAAATTTATTACCCCGCCGGCTGGAAATGTTACATTGATGGGAAAGAGAGTCAGTATTTCCGTACTGACTGGATTTTGAGAGGAATGGTTGTACCGGCAGGAGATCATGAAATAAAATTTATTTTTAAGCCTGCCTCCTATTATACTGGAAATAAAATTTCTCTGGCAAGTTCTATTTTATTAATCCTTTTATGTGCTGGTTATTTCTTGAGAAAATTCAATTTAAAATCAAAGTCAGAATAGCATGGTGCATCATAAGGCGTGCCCTCTTTGTTTTTCTGAAAAAATAGATCGTCAATTTATATGTACAGATCATTTTGTCAGTAAAAAAGAGTTCCCGATATTCAAATGTTCAGATTGTAATTTCTTATTTACCCAGGATTATCCTGACGAGACTGAGATAGCCAGGTACTATGAATCAGAAAACTACATCTCACACAGTGACACTTCGGAAGGTTTTTCCAATAAACTATACCGGGCTGCAAGAAGTCTGATGCTTACAAAAAAGAAGGGTCTTATCAGAAAATACACACGTCTCGACAGCGGGAATATTTTAGATATAGGTTGTGGAACCGGCCACTTTTTAAATACAATGAAAAAAGCCGGCTGGGTGTCAAAAGGAATAGAAATAAATGAAAAAGCCCGAAATTTCGCCATTTCAAATTTTGGCCTCGAAGTTTCCACCTCTGATTCAATATCAGCTATTGCTGAAAATAGTTTTGATTGCATCACTCTATGGCATGTTCTTGAACATTTTCATGATCCGTTTAGTTATCTTACAGAAATATACAGAATATTAAAACCAGGCGCTATCTGTATAATTGCTTTACCTAACAGCAATTCTTTTGATGCAAATCATTATAAGCGTTACTGGGCTGCATGGGATGTTCCCCGGCATTTATGGCATTTTAATCCGGTTACTTTCTGTCTCTTCTCCGAAAAATCAGGATTAATATTACAAGAATTAAGGATTCTTCCTCTTGATGTATTTTACATTTCGCAGATGAGCGAAAGATACAAAGCTTCATCCCTCCCATTTCTGAAAGGTGTTTCAAAAGCATTTATTTTTTCACTCTTTACGGTTTTTCAAAAAAAACGGAGCAGCTCGGTTGTATACATTCTCAGAAAACCATAGTTTAGTACCGGTCAAGCCAGCGATATCTTCTCGAATTATCGCCAAACTTAAGAGCAACCGTTATTTCGTGTGTACCATAGGTGATAGTCTGAATTTCCTGAAGAGTGTAATCAAAAGCATATCCAAAAAATATGTTCTGATATTTAAGACCTATATTTGCTATCAAAGCACCACTGGTACGATAAGCAAGCCCGGCCCAAAAAGCCTGATTGAAGATATATGTTGCACCAATATCAAGCTGAGGTTTAAGCTGTTCCGACATTTTTAACAAAAATGATGGTTGAATTATTGTATTATTTGCAAGGCTGATATCATAGGATCCGAAAAGATAATACTGCCTGTCTACAGTAAGGTCTTTATATGCAGGTCCGCCAAATTTTGCAGCAGCTTCAGATAACTGATCTGCAGAAAAACCAAAAGTAAACTTCGGATTAAGAATATAGGCGCCAAAAGTCAAATCCGGAACAAAAACACCACGCCGGAGATTATCGTTCAGCCAAGGTTCATTAGGGTCCTCAAAATTTATCTGTTTTTCGTCAATCTTATAATAATAGCCCGTAAAACCCAGACCGAAAGACAGTTGAGTACTGCGTTGGAGCCACATATGATATGCATAAGCAATCTGAAACCCGGTTCTTTGAACCAATCCGTTTCTATCGCTGAAAACGTATGCTCCCAAGCCGACCTTTCCGTCAGATTTTGGTCTGAAGACTTCACGTTTTACTTTGGTTTGCTTAAGAATAAAACTTTTTTTGAGCACTCTTGTCTGCCAGCTGAAAGAAAAGGTTCGTGGCGCTCCGGAATAACCTACCCATTGTTCCCTGGCGGTCAGGCTGACACTTGTATATCCGTCGCTTCCTGCTACAGCCGGATTGATAAGATATTTATTATAAAGGTACTGACTATATAATGGCAACTGTTGGCCGAATGTCAGCTTGCTAACCAATAACAATAATATGATGAAAGCGAGTCTTCTCACAAACGTTGTAATATATTAAAAATCATTTTACAATAGTCACATTACCAATAATTGGTCTGGTTCCGTTATGCAAATTAATTATGTAATGATAGGAGTCAATTGGAAGAGGATTCCCATTGCTTGTTCCATCCCATGGCCTTGGATATCCTTTCTCTGATTTCCAGATGGTTTCGCCCCATCTGTTAAATATTATTACTTCCATTGAGGGATACAACTCCTTCATTCCAATATTCCACACATCATTAATCAGGTCTCCATTGGGTGAGATAGCATTTGGAATCACAAGACAAGCTTCATTTATCGGATTAACATTCACAGAATCTCTTAGAGTACAACCGTTCATATCTGTAACAAAAACATTATAAAGACCTTGAGGAATATTTAACAGGTTACTGTTTGTCGAGTTATCTGACCAACGATAAAAATAACCAGCTCCTCTTACACCTCCGGTAACAGTGGTCTCAATAGAACCATCAGGTTTGTCGGGACAGAAAGGAGGCGATATATTGAATGAAAGTTTCAAGCTATCAGGTTGCGTAATAAAAATTGTTCCACTGGCATGACAGTTATTAGCATCAGTAATGATCAGACTATAAGTACCAGCCGGAAGATTGGACCTTGTTTTTCCGAAGACACCATCTGCCCACAGATAATCGACTGTTTTCACCTGGTTTACGGGTGCAATATCAATAGAGCCGGTACTTTCCCCCGCACAATTAATATTAAATCCGCCTGCTGTACTTGATGATAATGAATATGTAAATGCGAGCTTTCCGGGTTCAGTAATATTAAAAGTTTCTGAAGCCTTGCACTCGCTGCTATCGACGATCAAAAACTGATATTGTCCGGCACTAAGATTAGAGATACCTTTTGTATCAGCTGTATAACCATCGGGACCTGTCCATGTGTAAACAAAAGGTGCCGATCCGGTTGTCGGTTCCACATGGATGAACCCATCTGCCAGTCCATTACAACTAATGTTAAAACCATTATAGTCTGATAAAACACTTGTATACTTAAGATCAGGAGGAAGATTAACTCTTGCAGAATCTTCTATGGTACATCCATTAAAATCTGTTACTTTCACAATATATTCTCCTGGTGTCAGTCCGTCCAGATCTTTTGTTTCCATACCATTTGACCAGATATATGAATATGGTGAAACGCCTCCGTTAACAGTCATTAGAATTGATCCATTATCAAATCCGGGAGATTTGCAGGTAATATTCGTAGCGGAAAGGTTAGTGGTTAAAGCAGGAGGCTGGGTCAGCAGGAAATCTTTTGAAATAACGCATCCATTAGAATCGGCAACAACAAGATGATACGTTCCTGCAGTAAGAGTTGTCTGATCTTTCTGTCCACTGATAATCCCCGATCCATTTGATGTACTCCAGTTGTATTTATAATTCCCGACACTTCCACCTGTAACCATTATACTGATCCAGCCATTGTCAGCTCCGTAGCAATTAATATTATGATTTCCATCAGTTGAAAGAGATGTTGTGAATGAACTGAATTCCAATTTGGCGGGTTCAGTAAGGGTAAATGCAGGTGCAGGAGTTAGTAAACAACCATTCTCATCTCTCACCACGCAGGTGTATACACCTGCTTTTAAGTCAGAAATATCTTTTGTCGAAGCTGTAAAACCGGAAGGTCCTGCCCATGAGTATAGATAGTTACCTGATCCACCTGAAATAGTCATTTTGATAAATCCATCATTACCTCCATTGCAGGAAATATTAAAATTGCCATCCGATGACTCAGACACTTGAGAATCTGTTAATTGCATTCCATCTGGTTCCGTAACCACGGTACTCAGCACCTGTGTACAATTTAAAACATCTTTTATCTCCAGGAAATAAGTACCCGCTATCAGGTTGTCGATGTGGTTGGTATTAACCGGACCCGGAATAATTCCATCAAGAGTATACCAGCGGTAAGTATACCCGCCCCTGCCTCCGGATACAGTTGCCGATGCAGATCCATCATTATAACCTTTACATGAAACATTGATATTTGTAAACGCTGCAACAATCGGAGGAGGAACTTTAAATACTATTCTGGCAGGGTTAGTAATAATGTCATTCTCACACCAGTTAACATCACGAATTTTAAGAGTATAACTCCCGGCTCCAAGGTTGTTATAATATCTGTATGTCGAAGGATCTGAAGGATCAAGGTTATCTCTAAATACGCCACTGAAGATTGTATCCGCATCATTCTTGACAACCCAATAAGCATATGGAGGTGTTATTCCACCGCTGGCATAAATAAGAATTGTCCCGTCGGTAGAACCAATACAACTTATATTATAATTGCCCGGAGGGATCTGAGTAGGTATTATTGAGCCTTTTGGACTGATAGGACTTAAGATGACTGAATCACTGCGAGAACAACCAAGGTTGTCAGAAACCTTAACTACATATTTTCCTATAGAAAGATTTGAAATGTCCAATAAGTCAGTCATATGATATCCATTGGAACTAGTCCATAATACGTGATAAGGGCTGGCGCCTTTTGAAATTACAGCACTTAAAGCGGCAAGACCCGCTCCTGTCGAACAAGTTAATTGTTTTGTCACAATCAGATTTTGTAATGGAAGAGCATGTATTTTTACTTCAGGAACAGCAATCTTTCCTGCATTACAAGTCAGGCCAATTAATCCAACAGCTTTTGGTTTTACAGAGTAATAAACGGATTGAATAGTATCACTGCTATTCTGATAAGGCAATGCTATTGTATAATTCGGACTCAGATCTGATAAAGGAGAAGTACTACCGGTTACAGACCCATTACTTAAAGTTACTGTGTAATCGAAATGTATTACTCCTGAAGTCATTAAAGATGGTGTATTGAGAACAATTTGAGTAGCATCTCCGCTACAGATCGATAGCTTAAGATTAAGCGGGGTTGCACGTGGCGTCGGGTTAACTGTCACCGAAACATTCTTCGCTATTCCATCGGTACAACCTGGAACAGGGTTAACCGGTGTGATTCTGTAGGTTACGATCCGGAAAGTATCGGTATTATTTATAAGTTTGTCTGCAATAATTTGATTATTAGGTAACCCGCCAACCGGAGTGCTAAAACCGGTTACTGAACCTGTTGTTGTCACATCATACTTAAATGTGATAAACCCGCTTGTAAATACACTTGGACTTTTCAACTGTATATTGGTGGTTGTGCTATCACATTGAATTATATTGGAAGGAACAGGGAAAATTCTGGGTGTCGGATTTACAGTTATAACTACTATTTTATCAGGATCACTGGTAGAACATTTTGGGCTTATAGGAGTTATCCTGTACGTAACTGTCTGAATAGCATCTGTAGGATTATGTAATACATCTGATATTACTGAATTATTCGGTAACATTGCAACAGGTGTAGTAAATCCTGTAACTCCTCCGGTGGCTACAACAGTATAATTGAAGGTAATCACCCCGTTTGAAAAAACGGTTGGACTGTATAAAATGACATTGGTTGTGCCGTCATTACATATCGTCTGTGTAAGAGTGCTAGGCATTACATGTGGTGTCGGGTCAACCGTGATAATCACTGTCTTAACCGGGCCTGCTGCGCAACCTGTCGGGCTTATCGGGGTTATTGTGTATGTTACAAACTGTGAAGTATCAGTCGGATTATGAAGTGCATCTGAGATGACCCAATTATTCAGTAATCCATTCACAGGTGTTGTAAATCCAGTTACCCCTCCTGTAGCTTCTACCGTATAATTAAAAGTAATAACTCCAGTGGTAAAAGTACTTGGACTGGTAAGTACAATACTTGTAGTTTCATCATTACATATTTCATATCCGGTTGTACTTGGGTATACTTGTGGTGTTGGGTTGACAGTAACAATGACCGTCTGTGGCGGACCATCACT
>DCFT01000005.1 GCA_002319885.1 Bacteroidales bacterium UBA1797 | reverse complement strand
ACTAGTTTTTCAGGTATCTGCTTAAAACACCTGCTTAATAAAATAAGAGTACTTTTAACTGGCAAATTCTAACATGGTCCCTAATAGCCATACAGACCATTTGATTCACGGAAACAGGACCTCTCCTTTCTTTAAATTTTTTTACCTGTACTTATTCATACCAGTCCTATTTTTCTGCACTTGTTCTTTCGCCCAGCAACATCCGGACCGGGTCATGATAAATAAACTGAAAGGAGAATTACCCTTTGCGAAGGGTCGCTTCTTACCGGATCACCTGAATTCATTAAGTGAACTATACTGGTGGTTTCCACGTCCAAATCCCGATACGATTTATTTCTATGCGCGGCAGGCATATACAGAATCATCCAGAATCAACTATTTACCTGGTTTGTCCAGATCATTGCTCAACCTGGGGGTAAGCGAGATGTATAAAAGAAATTACCCTTCCGCGGAATCTTACTTATATCAGGGTATAAATTTATCTGAAAGAATCCATGACAACATAACCAGTGGATGGAGCTATTTGTACCTGGGCTGGGTTTTATTCCTTAAAAATGATTATATCCGGGCAGAAGATGCGTATAAAAAATCAGCCATTTATTTCCAGGAAGCCGGTGAAGATGAAGGAAAGGGAAGAATTTGTGCATATAGAAGCATACTCTATACAGCCATGGGTGACTATGGTAAAGGATTTGAATATTGCCACAGCAGTCTGCAGGTCAGGGAAAAAATGAATGACCGGGTGTGTATCCTTTTTTCTTATAAAAATTTTGGAAACCTGTATAAAGCAGCGGGAGACTATGAAACGGCCTTAGAATATTACCGGAAGAGTTTACAATATGCAAAAGCACATAAAATAGACTGGGACGAAGATGAGGAAATCGGAACAATTTATTGCCGGATGAACAATATGGATTCTTCTTTTTATTACCTGCGTCAGTCTTTGAACAAATATCCCAAAGATCCAAATATCTGGTTAAGTCTTAGCGAAACTTATCTCGCACATAAGGATTATGATTCAGCCCTCAAAATATCCCTGCTCCTGATTAACAACTACCGGGAAAGTAATGACCGGTTTCATCTCATGAGCGCCTACCTGGATGCAGGGAAAGCGAACGCAGAAATGAAAAACGATCTTCCGGCTTTAAAATATACTTTAGAAGGTTTGTCCCTTGCCCGGCAAGCCGGTTCAAAGCAATCCATGATCATTGGATACCAGTTGCTCTCCGGAATATATAATCATCTCGGAAAAACCGACAGTGCTTATCTCTATCTGGAAAAATACACCCTCTTAAAGGACTCGGTCTTAACCAGGAAGTTCGTATCCAGGATGCAGGATTATGCGACTACCGCTGAAAATGAAAGGGGGCGGGCACAACTGTTATTGCTGGGTAAAGACAATAAAATCAAGGAACAACAACTAAAGCAAAAAACCCTGATTAATATGATTCTGATAGGAAGTATACTTTCCTTTATCATACTAGGGGCTATTATATTCAGGAATATTCTGCTCAGGCGCAGAAACGAAAAACTTCAAAATATAAAAAAAGTGGGGGAATTACAGCAGCAGGCCCTGCGTGCACAAATGAACCCGCATTTCCTTTTCAATTCACTTAATTCCATTAATCATTTCATTCTCCTAAACAACAAATCACAGGCTTCGGAATACCTGACAAAATTTTCAAAACTGGTTCGGTTAATCTTACAAAATTCACAAAACCCGTTAATAACGTTGGAAAGTGAAATCGAATCATTGCATTTATACCTGGAACTGGAAAGCCTTAGATTCAGCAATTACTTTAAATATAAGGTCAGCGTCAGCGACGAAGTTGAAAAAGATGTGATCAAAGTACCGCCGCTCATCATTCAACCATATGTTGAAAATGCGATCTGGCATGGATTGATGCACAAGGAAGATGAGGGTCAGCTGGATATAGAATTGTGGAAGGAAGAAAATAACCTGTTCATCAAAGTGGCAGATAACGGTATCGGGCGTAAGCATGCCAAAGAATTCCATGGTAAATCAAATACAAATCACAAATCACTGGGCCTTAAGATAACGGAAGAACGTATTGCCATGTTACAGCGGTCTAACGAAAAAAAACATGCTGTAATCATTCATGATCTCGTAAATCCGGATGGCAGCGCAGCGGGTACAGAAGTTATAATAAAAATGCCGGTCTTATATGATTAAATCAATCCTGGTTGACGATGAGGTTCACTGCCTGGATACCCTCAATATCCTGCTGAATGAATATTGCCCGGAAATAGAAATCTTAGAAAAATGCATGTCGGCCAGGATTGCCTTTGAAGCGATTAAAAAAACCAAACCCGACCTGGTATTCCTCGATATTGAAATGCCGGCCATGAACGGATTTGAAATGCTCGAGCATTATGGTCAGATTCCCTTCCCGGTTATCTTCACCACTTCCTACGACCAATATGCGATCAGGGCTATTCGTTTTAGTGCGCTTGATTATTTGTTAAAACCAATTGACCCGAAAGATCTGGTTAAAGCAGTTCAAAAAGTTCAGTCACATAAAACGACTCCGACTGCAGAACAGTTCCAAATGCTCATGAATCAGATACATGACAAAGAAACCGGATTTACGAAAATTGCAGTTCCTACAGCAGAAGGGTTTGAACTGATCCCTGCTGATCAACTCGTCAACTGCGAAGCAAACGATAATTATACAAGGCTCTGCCTGAAAAATAAAACAGAGATCATCGCATGCCGTACCTTAAAAGACATTGAAGAGCAATTGCAGGACTTCCGGAATTTCATCCGGGTACATCATTCCTACATTGTTAACCTGAACGAGGTAACAAAATACATACGGGGGGAAGGCGGATACCTGGTTATGTCCGATGGCTCAACCATTAATGTCTCCAGAAGCCGCAAAGAACTGCTGCTAAAGAAATTTCAACCCCGTAAAATGTAGCGCCCTCAGAATTGGAAATAAATAAATGAACTGCTGGCATTCTGGCTCAGGGTAATTAAAATCAGCATCAGCGCCCATACGGTTCCCAATAACCACCAGGGCATTTTATCAGCCACTGTCAGCACCCT
>DCFT01000208.1 GCA_002319885.1 Bacteroidales bacterium UBA1797 | reverse complement strand
TAAAGATCTTATTATTTAGTCTCTGTAGTATATAATCGTCTTTTTCAGGTTCAGCTGTTTCTATCCGGAAAGTATCATGAATATGCCCACTGCCATAGGTTTCTCCATCTAAAAATGTACCGTCAGCATCGAAGTATTCAAATATTTCCTTCAGACTAAACCCCATCTTATTTTCCAGCTTTGTGACCGATAAAAGCGTAATACATAATAATCAGGTAGGACGGAACACATATCCAATAGGCTGATTGGGTTGAAAAGGTAACTGCCAGTTTTCCATATAACAATGGTAGTACGGCACCCCCGGCAATAGCCATTATGATCATAGCTGAGGCAGTTTTAGTAAATCTGCCCAACCCGTTTATTGTCAATGGCCATAGTGCCGGCCACATCAATGAGTTTGCCAGACCCATAAGAGAAACAAAAAGTACAGTTAAGGGCAGGATAAGCTTTAGGGGCGAAAAAGTCACAATATCAATAAATGGTATTGTAAAGTTAATATGAGAAGGTGTCAGAATTGCTGCAAGTGCGAAAATCACGCCCAGAATTGCGCAGACTTTAAGTGCAGTGACCTGCTTTACATATTTTGGTATTAGTATTATCCCTAAAAGATATCCTATTATCATACTAAGTAAGGTCAGGGAAGTGAAATATTTTGCTGAACTCATTTCGATTCCGAGAGACTGACCATATCTTATGACAGTGTCGCCTGCAATAACTTCAACTCCGACATAGAAAAAGAAAGTGATCACTCCTATGATAAGATGAGGAAACTGCCATACACTTGTTTTTTTGAGGTTTGATTCACTGCTTGCTGCATCTTCAGCATCTGTATCAATTTCAGGGAGATGAGTAAATCTTAGTAAGAGTCCAAGCAATACAAGTATCACAGCCATAACAATATATGGCAAAATTACCCTGCTTGCCAGTTCATTCAGCAATACTGCCTTTGATGCTGCATCAGCAGCCTGAGCAAGCTGTTGTTCTAGTATTTTCGCATCTTTTAATATAATACTGGCAAGAATAATCGGAGCTAAAACACCTGCAAATTTGTTTGCAATACCCATTATACTTATTCTTTTTGCTGCACTCTCAGGAGGGCCGATAATAGTAATATATGGATTTGATGCTGTCTGCAGAAGAGCTAACCCGGTTCCTTCAACAAATAATCCGAGGAGAAATAAACCAAAGGTCCTGGTCATTGCGGCAGGTACAAAAATCAACGCTCCGACAGCCATAATCCAAAGACCCAATGACATTCCGTTCTTAAAACCTGTTTTTTTCAGTACTGCAGAGGAAGGAAGTGCCATAACAAAATAGGAAACATAAAAAGCAAACGTCACAAAATAAGCTTGAAAATCATTCAATTCACAGGCTGTTCTGAGGAATGGAATTAGTATCCCATTCAGCCAGGTGACGAATCCAAAAATAAAAAAGAAAAGTCCGATAATAGAAACTGAAAAGACATAATCTTTCCTGCTGATTGCGTTTGATGAAGTGCTGGTAGCCATGACTTGGGTTATTATTATATCCTGATTATTAATTATAAATTTCTCATTACTGAAACCTGATTCCTGATTTCTAATTTTTAAGCTGTAATTCCTAATTCGTAATTTCTGATTCTTGATGTGAAGGTTTCAAAACTAATCTTTTTATCTGATGCAAACAAGAAAAAATAAATTTGTTTTTTTAGTTCAAAAGTTATAGAACTAATAAGGAATTAATTTAAATTTGTACAACTGAAAAGTACCGGACTATAAACTTCCGTTATCCGGTAGAAAGTAACATATAAACAACCTTAAGTGGACCTTGGTGATAACCTTTGTGTCCCTTAGTGGTAAAAGCCAGTTCATTTAACCACGAAGGACCACGAAGTATCCCGATAGCTATCGGGACACAAAGTTACACAAAGGGAAAATGCTTAAACAGCAATTAGTAACCAGTAACATGCAACCATGATTTCAACTCAGGAAAAAAGAACCCGTGAAACAATTGAAGAGACCGGCAAAGTGTTTGAAAAATTTGGTCTTACTCCGATGCAGGGCAGGATAATATCATATTTCACTGTGAGTGATCCGCCTGAGAAGACATTTGAAGAACTGGTGACATACTTTAAAGCAAGCAAAAGCTCTGTTAGCAATTCATTAAATTTCCTTCTTCAGAATAAGATAATTGATTATAAGACTTTTCCTTCTGACCGTAAACGATATTTCTTCATTACAGATTCATTCTTTATTGTATATTTTAAAAAAGTTCTTGAAAATGTAACAGAATTGAAAGAATTTGCATACAGGACGGTTTCTATGCGTACACCTGAATATCCTATGGCCAGTGAGAAGATACTGAAGTGGATAGAAAATGCTAACAGATTTCAGGAATCGCTCAATAATACTGTTACTTTAATTGAAAGCGAAAAAACCGGTTCTGAATTTTAGTTGTGATCATCCTTTCCCTGATATTTCTCTTGATTTCATACCCAGATAGCCACCGTGATGTCTTTTTGCGTAATCACTGGCACTAAATCCAATTTTATCCATAAGTAGAACAACAAGAGCATCTCCTATTACTGTCATTATGGTAGTTGAAGTAGTTGGCGTAAGTCCCAGAATACAAACTTCTTCCGGAGCACCTGTCAGAATAAAACAATCAGCTTTCGATGCAAGAGGACTATTCTCATTTCCGGTTATAACAATTACAGGTATTTGAGGATAAAGATTATTTTTAAGATCAATCAGCTCAATTATCTCCCTGGTTTTGCCTGAATTGGAAATTGCAAGAAGAACATCATTTTCCTGCAGAATTCCAAGGTCCCCGTGTTGTGCTTCACTAGGATGAAGAAAAATTGAGGGAGTGCCTGTTGAGCTGAAAGTAGTAGCAATATTATGTGCTATCTGACCTGCTTTACCCATGCCGCTTGTAACAAGTTTCCCGTTTTTACCATGAACCTGTTTGTAAATTATTTCCACAGCATTTTCAAAACTACTCGTTACAGGGATATTTGCTATCGCATCTGCTTCTCTTTTAAATATTTCCCTGACTTTTTCTATCATAAATGTTCTATAAATATAGTTAGGCCAAAGTTATCAAAAACAAACCCATTAACCACAATGGTCACAAAGAATTTACACCAGGGTCACAAAGTACTGAATTATATAGACTTATCTTGGTGATCTTTGAGTCTTCTTTGTGTGCTTTGTGGTTAATGGATTTCAGTTCAAGTTTGTTATCTTGTTTTTCCTTTTATCTTTTGTCTTTTACTTGCTATTTAAGTCTATTTTTGTAAAACAGCTAAAAATGTCGTAAAATGTTTAATCATGCCGCAGCCATAGGAGTCGATATCGGACGAAATTCACTTAAAATAGCCATAGTGAAAATTAATGGAGAAGTAATTGCTACAAAATCTTATACGCTTGATACCATTCAAACCAGGGATTATGTCATTTCACAACTACTGATGGCAATAAAGGATATCCGACAATCTGTTGCTTCAGCTGGAATAAATCCGATCTGTATCGGTACTGCTGCTAAAGGATTTATTGAGCATCAATCAGGGATTGTTATTGGACCAGATCAGGGTATCAAAGACTGGATAAATGTACCCCTCGCAAAAATAGTAAACCAGGAAACCGGTCTTCCGTCTTATGTGGGTAATGATGCAAACATGATGACAATAGCTGAACATAGATTCGGAGCTGCGAAGGGATATGAGAATGTTATATTTGTAGCTCTTCGTACTGGTATAGGTGGTGGAATAATTATCAATGGTAAACTCTACAGAGGTGTAAATAATGCCGGTGGGGAAGTAGGACAGATGATTATTAATTTTGAGAAAGGTATCAGTGATAAAGGTATAAGAGGATCGTATGAACAGTTTGCTTCAGCGTCTGCCATTGTTCGAAGATACCAGGAGGAAACAGGTGTATCCAATCTTAAAAAAGAAAAGCCACTGAGCTGCAGGGAAATTTTTGAACTGAGTTATACCGGCTCGCCCATTGCAGTAATGGTTGTAAAAGAAAATGCAGAAATGGTGGGCATTGGTCTCGCTAATCTCATTACTATTTTTGCTCCCGAGATTATTGTCCTTGGCGGTGGAATGTCTGAAGCAAATGATAATTACCTGGCAATGATACGCGAGAGTGCATTTGCCAATTCACTGGAAAACTGCCGGTTGGAAGTAAATATTGAAAGAGCTCATCTTGGCTCAAATGCTTCGTTACTCGGAAGTGCATATTATGGTATGACCAGGTTGGCAGGTAAGAGCATCTGATAATAGTTATATGTTAACGACCTGTAAATTGTAAATTTTAGCTAATGTTGCTTTGACCTGCTGAATACTTCATTCTTTACAGTTACTTTCCCGAGCATTTTCATGTTTACTTCCACACCAATACCTGGTCCTGAAGGTACATCCATA
>DCFT01000030.1:754-2545 GCA_002319885.1 Bacteroidales bacterium UBA1797 | reverse complement strand
GAGCTCAGCACGAACGCCTGGGGACTGTTTTAGTGTACACACCCACCTCTCAATTATAATCAAGAACTTTTCGGTAATGCGGCAGTTTAGTCCCGATCCTTCGCGACTGGTTTAAACCACTCACCCACCTCTCCAATATAATTTTTCATCTCAGTTAACTCAGTTTAAGCCAAGGATGATCAACCATATCTCAAAAATCAGGCATCCTGATTTACGGAGCGCGACAAAAGTAGGAAAACAAGCATAAAGTGCAAAATAATTAAGAATTTTATTTTAGTCCCCCTAAAAGATCCGTAATCATTTTAAAATTCTCAAGTGTCTCCTCATCAAAATCAGAAGCTTTTATCTTTCCCTCTTTTACATTTGAAAGGAATCTGCTTAAAATAAAATTCCTTGGCAACTCTTTTTCCCTGAGATAAACTGAATTTGGTACCGTAATCCCTTCTCTTGTTTCAAGAAGAAGATTTTTAAAATCAAGCGTTGACAGAAGATCTTCTGAATTTAAAAAAGATCCTGGTATTTTCATAATTATTTCCCGGGTGCTGTTACTTGTATCGAATACTGAATTTTTTAACAGCTCTGCCATCTGTATTTCATCGTCATTATTGAAAAACATGACTGCAAAATCCATACCCCAGCCCATTAGTATATTACAAAGCAGTGGAATAGAAGATACGTTGGTTGAAGGAATTACACAAATTTTGCTTTTATATCCCGTTAACAGGATAATGGCATTCAGCATATAAAATGAACCTGTGTCATTCACAACCAGATTAAATCTCTTTGAAGAAAACCCTTCCTCTCCCATAGGATTACCCAGGATACTTTGTAGCGGTGTAAGAGTATCAGGAGAAGCTGACGATAATTGCAAAGGATCAAGAATACGTGAAGTGCTTCTTACATTGTCAAGATCATCGCGCTGGACTGCCAGCACCCTATGCAGTTTATTGATCTCAACAAGGTGTGGAGAGTGCGTAGTATAAATAACCTGGATTTTATCCTTTATTACCTCAAATACTTTCAGTACATCTTCCTGGGCTCTTGCATGAAGGCTTACCCCTGGTTCATCAACCAGAAGCACCATATGTTTATCGGTAACAAGAGCCGAAGCCATTAACTCCATGTAGAAGGACAGAAACCATCTGACTCCCCTGCTTCGCTGTTTCGGATAGAGCCGTTCACCTTCATCCTTTATCCAGAACTCAAGATATGGCTTACCTGCTTTGCTCCCGAAGGAAGAACTATAATGGTCAAGTTCAAACTGAATATGAATTTTGTTATTCCTTCCAATTGATTGTTGCCAGAAATCATGAAAATTTTTTGTAAGGCTATGATTAAGATTCTCTATTTTTTGTTTAAGTATGCGACTTGAAGGTTGCTGGAAAAAAGAATAATCGAGTTGAGCAAGTGAGAGGAAGTTTCTGGCGGCTTTGTAACCTTCAACATTTTCATTTCCGATTATAATATCTTCCATGTCGATCCTGTTGGGTAGAAGACTCCCAAAATCTTCAAACAACTCGAATACAGGGCAGTATTCGAAATATTTTTTACCTAAAAAAGCACTGTTATAGTGAGATTTGTATGATTGTATAACTTCGTCAACTTTAATTTCTGCTTCATTCTCGGTACTTCCTTCAATTATATACCCCGAGAATGCTATATGCCGGTCGAGTTCCGCAATGCGAAGTTCTCTCTCAGATCTTGCTCTCCGGTAATCTGCCAGCACCTCTTTCCATTCAGAATCAGAATCATCTTCTATTGGTCGCATCAAAAGAGTCATCTTCTGATGTC
>DCFT01000030.1:0-431 GCA_002319885.1 Bacteroidales bacterium UBA1797 | reverse complement strand
TCCTTTAAATTAACCCAGGTATCTCCGGCTCTTTTAAGTGATTGTTTTGTTAAAAGGATCTCATTCAGCTCTTCTTTCTGTTTCCTGATTTCATTTAACTTATTTTTCAGTCCGGGAAAACGAGATGTGTTTTTTGCATTTTCCGAATCGCTTTGCTTTTTACCAAACCAACGAAAACCAAATCCTTTGCCATTATCGTCCGAAAGCTTTAATTTCAGATCAGATTCCTGATCGATAAGCCGGGAGAGGTTTGTTTCAAGTTCCCTGACAGATAACAATTCCTCTTCCAGTTTGACAATAACATCTTTCAGGTAGAGGCTCCAGGCATCTTCAAGTGAATTAAGATACTGACTAATCTCTCCGCTTACATTAATTACAGAAGAAAAATCGGCAATCCAACTTCTTGTCAGTTCAACATGTGTCAGTCCCGA
>DCFT01000196.1 GCA_002319885.1 Bacteroidales bacterium UBA1797 | reverse complement strand
ATTTTTTCATCGTGCCCAAAACCTCCCCTCTATTCCCCGGACTTGGTACTGTTTAGACAAATTATCGTGCCCCAAAACTTATTGCCCACCTACCGGGACTCCCGGAGACTATACAATTCTGATCCCGCCGTGAATTAGTTAATCAAAGGTAAATGTTTTGAAGCCTTAAAAAATATTGACTTTAGATTGTTAATAACCTACCTTTACTAGATTGATAATTGTAAGTCTCATGATATACAGATATTTAATAATAGAAAAACCCTAAGAAAGCCTTACAACGAATTATAAACAACCAAACAACAAAATTTCACAATCAAAACTTACTCTCATGATCGGAACAATTATCGCAAGAAAAGCCGTACGAAAAGCGTTTCAGGCTTTAAGTAATCATGACTTAGTAGGCTTCATGTCTGCTTGGCGTGACGATGGTGTATTGAATTACCCAGGAGAAATGTGGGCGAGTGGGACTTTTAATAGTAAACCTGCCGTTGAAGAGTGGTGTCGTAATTTTTTTGAGCAATATCCAAAGATCTTTTTCGATGTCCAGCAAATCGCTGTTGAAAAAATCTTTGCTTTTACCGGGACTAATGTATTTATGGTCCACTGGAATATCTACCTAACTAACAAGACTGGACGAGAGGGACAAAATAGTGGTGTAAGTGTCATTAGTCTTAAAGGAGGTAAAGTAATCCAGGTTAAGGATTTTGTTTTCGACTTAGGTGAAAATTTCCGTCTTAATTGGGGAGCTTAAAAAATATCAAAATACCGGTACACTAGGATAACAAACTGTTGTCGGAGCAACTCCATAAAAAAAACAGCATATAACACGGACGGATTAATTAATTGCCTTTTGCAACCCGGACTACTTTTCGATCAGCCCCAAAAGTCTATAAGAGTAAATTCACATCAACTTATCAAATTTTGTTGTACCCGGACTGATCCTGACACCAATACAAAGTCAATAAGGTTGCAAGCCGACGCGCGAGTTGTCATGGTTTTTGCATCGCCACCTGGACAGTTTTATCGTGACATGACAATTCTTGCCCACTTATCTGGACCACATCATCTGGAAAGTTTCATCGTGATACCAAAACCCGCGTCCACCTACCGGGACTCCCTGACGCTTCGCTGCGCTACGGTCAGGGCAGGTGCAAAAAACTCGGCACCGCGATCCGCCAGCTGGAGAATCGCCAACTAATTAAGCCGCCGGGCCGTTACGGACCATGCATCCTAGCCTCGAGACAAAATCCCAATAGGATAATTTCGTATAAAAATTAACTTTAACCCATAAAGACAACTCTATGAATAAAGAAGAAAAAGAGATCACCGAAATAGTGAATCGAGAGACAAAAGCCTGGGACACTCAAGATGTAAATCTCTTAATATCAATTTTCCATCCTGATATGGTTTGGCCCTGGCCAAGGACATATCAATCTCACGACCCTATGGACTGGATAATGCCTTTGGGCAGATACAATAAAGAAAGATGGTGCAAAGAGTGGCAAAATCTATTTGATACACATAGATTGATCCATAATATCCGAGAGATCAAAAAAATTGTAATCTCAGAAGAAAAAGATGGTGCCTTCGCTGTTGTAGATATTGATACTCTCTGGATTGACAAAGACAATAATAAAGATAACTGGAAAGGGCGAGTATGCAAGGTCTACAGCAAGATTGGTCCAGATTGGAAAATGACTATGCACACAGGAGTTTTAACTTACTGACAATTAGACACCAAGACAAATAAAAAAGCACGAACCCATGACTCGGACGGTTTATTTAATTGCCTTCGGCAGCCCTGACAGCATCGTAATGCATGAAAACGTCTATAAGATCAATTTTAAGCCACTTGTTTGGCTTTGTGCACCTTGACTAATCCTTCTGCCGGGACAGAGTCAATAGGGCTGCTGGCTGACGTACTGACGTACTGACGCCTTGCCTACACTACCGCCCGGTCGTTAGCGGGCATGTCATACAACCTCGAGGCCATTGACTACCAATTTATTACATCCTGACTGTGACCGTATTTCTTGACAAATTTGATTACCTTGACAGACTTGATAAATGATAAAAAAACGCCCGCTAACTCTCTCAGAATATTTTTTATTAATAGACATCTCGTGACCTTAAATAATTTAAATATTGCAGACTGGCATGTTATTTGAAACAAATTTATAACCTAAGGCTGAGGATATGAAAAATATACTTATTAAGTCAATTGCAATATTCGTATTTCTAAGTTTTATAGGCATAAGCTGCAAAAAAGAAAAAACAGAAACCCCTGTGCCAATAGTTTCAGAGTTACCAATCCTTTATCAGGGATGCAATTTGAAGGAGGGTAAAACGGTAGTAATTGAAAATCAAATTGGATTTGACACAATATTTAATAAAAATCAGATTAGTCAAAGTATTGCTTTGGAGAATATCGATTTTTCAAAGTATGAAATTCTTATAGGAGCTAATGTATTTACACATGGGATTTACAAATTAGAGCATGATTTCATAAAATTTATTAATTCCGAATATATCTATACTGTAAAGGTTTATTATGATCTTACATTACCTGCGGGTACATTTTATTATGGCATTATAGTTGATAAATTGCCATCTCATGCAATCGTGGATTTTGTTGTAAAAAAACTTAATGATTAAGGACCAATATGATAACATGGTTTAAAATTCCATGTAAAAAATCAAAAAAGGCTCCGCTAACTCGGACCGTTTAATTAATTGGCATCGGCTGCCCGGACTAATCCTTAATGCATTCGAAAATCGATGAGAATAAACTTTCAGCAACTTATCAAATCTGGTGGCACCTTGACTGATCCTGTTACCGAGACAAAGTCAATTGGGCTGCCAGCTGACGGAACGGCAACTAATTAAACCACCGGGTCGTTTGAGGGCACGTCAAATAAACTCGGGATCATGATTGCCAAATTAATGCCTCCTGACTCTCAGAGAAAATTTCGATAATATTGGAGAACTGCTATTGGTATAAAAATTGTTGTCTATCTTAAAAACCTGCTATGAAAACTAATTCTATTTTAATCCTGATTATAACGACAACTTTCCTTTTTTCTTGTGAGAAGGAAAAAGTTCCTGAATCTACAAAGGACATCTCGGGGCAATGGAGATGGATCTATTCTTGGATTGATTCACCATTGAGTGACTCAAATCCCAGAACTCCTCAAAATACAGGGATTCAAGAAATAATGAATTACAACACAGACCATACTTGGCTGAAAATTCAGAATAGTATTCATGTCGATTCTGGTACTTTCGCAACTGGACATGGAAGTTGGTCTCCTACAAAAGAAGTAACTTATGTTTATGACAGTATTGTGTATTATAAAAATGGTGATCAGGTAAAAGACATGCCAAACTTTTATAATATCTATGGTAATGATACTTTAGTATTCTCTGGAATATTTAGAGGATTATATGCAAAAAGTGCAAAAGGTGATCCAACAGAAGGTGCATCAAAATTCTATATTAGGCTAAAGTAAAAACACGACCCGCTTACTCGGACGGTTTAATTAATTGCCTTCGCCTGTGCCAGGACAGATTTGTAATCATTCCCAACATCAATGCTCTTAAATTCTGTTCCATTTATAAAATGCTGTGACACCCTGACAGTTTCATAGCCCGGGACAGTATCATTGGCGTTATCGGCCGACTCCGCCAGCTAGCTGATGGTGCCTTGGCTGACTACCAGCAAGTAGGTTTTTTGCTCGCCATCGGGACTATTTCGTCGTGACCCAAAACTCACATCCGTTACCAGGACTTGGTATCGTCAAGACAGTTTCATCGTGACCAGATAACTTACATCTGTCAACCGTGAACCCCTGACGCTCGCTGCGCTTTGGTCAGGGCAGGTGCAAAAAATGCAGCACCACGACACAGACTGCACCTAATTAAACCGTCGGGCCATTAGTGGTTATTGCAGAGCGATACCTAGCAAATCATAAATTTCTTGCCGACCTTTTAAAGTTATGACTAACTCTCTTGAAAATTCAACTTTTTTAAACCACTTTCTTTCAATCATTTTGTTTAAGAATTCTGCACCAAGCTGACCAGCTAAGTGTGGACGACGTTCGGACCAATCTAAACATTGACGAGTTAAAAGGCGACGCTTATTTTTAAAATCTTCTTTTGAAATATTAAAAATAAGAAACCATTCCCAGCCCTTTTCAGAAACTAAATAGACGTTCTTTGATTTAGTTAAATAGCCTTCTGCCTCTAATGCTTCAACAATTTTGACACTAACAAAACCTGCTAAATGGTCGTAACAAGTTCTACAATATTTTACTCCATTCTTTTCGGGTTCTTTCTTTTCATTATTGGTAGAACTATTATTTGCTATATTTGCCAACCCTTCAATGGCATAAGCAACTTCTGAGTTAGCGAATGAATAATATCTATGCCTCCCTTGGACGTCAACTTTAATAATTTCTGCTTCAAGCAATTTTGACAAATGATTACTTGTAGAAGTAGGTGATATATCTGCAGCGAAAGATAACTCACTTGCAGTATAAGCTCTTCCATCAAGCAAATTCCAAAGCATTTTTGCTCGTGTAGGTTCACAGATCAAAGCCGCAATTGAGACAAATTTCTCTTCTACATCCATAGTTCAATATAAAATGAAGTGTGAAAGTAATAATTCTATTTCCTTTACACAAGCAAAAATGGGGAAAATGAAAGACATAGAAATTGTATTAGAAAACAAACCTGGTACATTAGCACTTATGGGTGAGACATTAGGTAAAAGCAAAATTAGTCTTGAAGGCGGTGGAGTATTCCACAATGGACAAACATCAATTGCACATTTTTTGGTTGTAGAAGCAGAAAGGGCTAAAGAAGAACTAGAGAAAGTTCAAATAAAAGTCATAAAGATAAGCGATGTGATTATTCAAAAGCTTCGTCAAGATGTTCCTGGACAATTAGGAATGTTTTGCCGAAAACTTGCGGAAGAAAACGTAAATATTTTAGTCCAATATAGCGATCATTCAAATCAATTAATTATGGTTGTTGATAATTTTGAAAAAGGGAAACAGGTGTCAGAACAATGGATGAAAGAATGGTTTTGATCGAATATTTTAAATACTAATAACTTTAAGATAATATTATTATGAATGGACAGCATAATTATAACCTTACCGTAAAATGGACAGGTAATAAAGGAACTGGAACTTCAAATTATAAAGCATTTGAAAGAAGTCATACAATTATTGTTAACAATAAGGTTGAACTTTTAGGCTCGTCAGACCCTGCATTTCGAGGGGACAAAACCAAACATAATCCCGAGGAACTTTTAGTTGCTTCTTTATCTTCTTGTCATATGCTCTGGTATCTACATTTATGTGCAGAAGCAGGTGTAATTGTAGTTGACTATGTTGATAACGCGACAGGGATTATGATGGAAACCTCCAATGGTGGACGCCACTTTACGGAAGTTACTTTAAACCCTATTGTAATCGTGACAGAAAACTCAATGGTTGAAAAGGCAAATGAATTGCATAAAAAGGCAAACGAATTATGCTTTATCGCAAACTCTGTAAATTTTCCAGTACTTCATAAACCGACATATAAAATATTGGACAACTAATATTGGATAGAAAACAACGAACCGCTAACACGGACGGTTTAATTAATTGCCTTCCTGCTTCACCTGTTAATCGAGATAGATTTGTTATAGCATGACAAAGGCTTCGCGGGACAGCATCTTTGGGTTGGCGGGCCGAGGCTCTGGTGTCTTGCATCTGCCCTGACATGCGAAGAAGCGTCATGGTTTTTTTGCTCATCACCGAGACTATTTCATCGTGACAAATAACCTTCGTTCATCTATCTATCCAGGACACGTCCATCAAAATTTTCTGACTAAACCTCAAATAAGTTCCAAAATGCGAATATTATTTGATAGATTTGATTAGAAATAACGATCTGACGTTACAAATTCATATATAGTGCACTGAAATAGAGCTTGATACGTAGTTAGTTGTTATGTGACTGACGTAGCGAAAGCGTGTCACCCTGACAGCTCTCTCCGGACAAATTTCTACCATGACTGTAAAAAAACTTCAAAAACTAACATTGAAGGTTTAATTAATTGTTGAACAATTGTCAGGCAATTGTTCAATGAGCCCGGACCGGATAAAATTTCAGGTCGTTTCGCAAACAAAAATTTGCTTGGTCCTCGGTTGGCTTTAGCCTTTGCCACCTATCTCAAACCCAAAGTTGATCATATCTGGACTGAAGTGGCTTCGGCTGGCATATACGGCAGCCCGGACAAATCTGTAATGCGTTAAAAAGTCTATGAGAGTGAACTTTCAGCAGCTTATAAGACCTTATAGCACCTTGACTTTCACTGCTGCCAAGACAAAGTCGATAGGTGTTGCCCTCCTCGCCTGCGGCTGCGGCAAACAAAACCAGCCAATTCCGCAAGCTTGAGGAACGCCAACTCCTTAAACCAAAGGACGGTTAGTTGGCAGATTATCTGGCTCCACAGATGAACTTAAAAGACAAATTTGCGTTATCTGATTTTAAGGATATCCCGCAAGGAATCAAAATGACAGACAATTAAAATTCAATCAAATGAGAAATCTAATCTACGCAATCAACCTTACTATTGATGGTTGCTTCGACCATACCAATGGGATCGTTGATGACGAATTGCTTGAATATTATACCCGTCTTGTGCGAAATGCTGACCTGCTTGTCTACGGGAGGAAAACCTATCAATTGATGGTTCCCTATTGGCCCGATATAGCAAAAAACCCTTCTGGTGAGACAAAAGCAGACCTCGAATTTGCTCAGGCATTTGAGTCCATCAACAAAATTGTTTTTTCACGAACGTTAGACAGAGCTGAAGAAAAAACACTAGAATTGTTCGCAGCAACCTTCAGGAAGAAATACTTAAATTGAAACAGGAACAAGGAAATAATATTTTAGTAGGTGGTGTAGATATTCCATCACAACTTATAGAGCTTGGCTTAGTTGATGAATATTATTTTGTGGTTCATCCGGTAGTTGTTGGAGAAGGGAGGCGGTTGTTGGCCGGCATACGTCTGCAGAAGAAATCACAATTAAAACTTGTTGAGTCAAGTATATTTAAATCAGGTAGTGTTGCGCTTCATTACTTGAAACAGTGAGCGAAAACCCGCGGCATAAGCGATACACTTTTAATGGGAGCAATTAGGACACGACAGGACACTGACACCCTGACCTTTAAATAAAAACCCGACAAACTAACTCGGACGGTTTAATTAATTATTGAACAATTTCCAGGCAATTGTTCAATGAGCTTGTCCCGTTAATGCGGGTCTCGGTTGGTTTCAACCTTCACCACCTATCTCAAAGCCAAAGTTCATCATATTTGGACTGAGGTGGTTTCGGCTGGCAAGACAAAGTCAAAGGGCTGGCGGCCGACACGTCCTCCAGCTCTTCCTGTTTACCTGCACTTTAAAAACGCTGCGACACATAACGGTATTAAGAAAATTTCTTACCCGGATGAATGACATCTTTGTCTCCTACACAAAATATTATGAAAGGACTAATTACAAACCGAGACAAATAATTAAAAAACAATTCACTACATGACGAGAATAAAATTGCTGCGGCCACCTAACAGCTTTAAAAAATATTTTTACTCTGACTAATGACAACTTCGCTTTATATACACAATTATTCAGAATCCTGTTAGCCCATACTTGATAAATGGTTCCTGTTATTTTAATTTAATTGCAAACTAGTAGATGAGTTATTTCTAATTAAAACAAATATTACTCTAATGCTATATTTAGTTTTCCTATATCCTCATTTTTAGGAATAAGAGCCCAACTTAAAAAATCAATCATCCAATTATCACCGGATTTTACAAGATGAAAGATAAGACGCACAGGTATCTTTGGGCAAATAGCCTTCATATAAAATTGCTCTAAGGCAATTGCTGAATTACCATCTGCGGCAATTCGCATTTCACGTTTATCAACTGAATAATTATAATTCATGGAAGTATCAGACATTGCTTGTGTCCAACCTGCTGAAAGTGTTTTCTTATCCATAAGTTCTGAAGGGTCAGTTCCACAGAACAGACCGTCGTCGGTTAATAATGCTGTCAAAGTCGAAACATCCTTTGCATTCCATGCAGAGTTGTACTTATCTAATAAAGTGGTGACAGCGATTTTTGCAGCTGAGGTATCAACAGCAACAGTTTCGGATTTTGGTTGGCAAGCAGTAATTAATATAACTGCAATTGAAAAGATGTAAATGGTCTTTTTCATTTTAGTTTTGGTTTAAGTTATGAAAATGAGATTCAAAGGTTTCTTATAAGTGATTCCTGTATTTTCATATGTTTATCGAAATTACTCCAGATTTAAGCCAAAGTCAAATTTATTTTTTCAAGAATCTGATATAGAATTGTTTATATCCTACCCAGCAATGAACCATGTAAGTATTTACTATATTGACTCCTTTTACTCTTTAAAAAAGAATTAAGAACTACAATGCTATGAACAAGATTAAAATTTTGATTTTTGGACTTACTCTGATAACTTTTCTAGCACAAGGACAGGAAAGAAATTCCGTAGTAGTTTTTCAGGGGCGAAAAGCTCCATTTAGGACTCAAAAAATACTAGATTTAAGCTGGTACGGCCGGCAGACCGGATAGCCTCATAAACAGCCCCCAAAGTCTATGGCATTAAATTTATCTCAACTTATTAAATCTTGTGCCACCTTAACTGATCCTGCTGCCAAGACAAAGTCAATAGGACTGCCCGCCAACTCCATCAGCTGGCAGAACGGCACATGATTAAACCACCGGGCAGTTAATGGCAACACTGTAGTTTATCGATTGATCCTCAAGCAGATATTAATTTAAATATTTGTATAAATTCCTTCAACCATGAAAACAAATTGGAAAAATCTTCAAAAAATCATTTTAATGACTGGATTATTACTATTCATTAAACCTACGAGCCAAATCTTAGGACAACAGAATCTGCAATTTCCTAATGAATCTAAAAATCCTTCACTTTATCTTGGATTTGGTTTAGCAGTCAACGATTATGGACTGGGACTTGGATTAGAAATTCCGTTATCAGGTAAAATATCAATTAATGGCAATCTTGGATTAGGAGGATGGGGATTTAAAGCTGGGGCTAGTCTTAATTTTTATACCAGCCAAATTTCAAATAAATCAGAATTTAGTTTAGGCTACTCTTATGCATCGGGATTAAAGGATTTCGAATATGAATTATGGGTGGATCCCAATGAAACAAAGAGGATGATAAATCTTGATCTGAATGCAGTAGGAACAATAAATTTAATATATACCTACAATTTGAAAATTGGAAATTCATGTAAAGCCGGGTTTAGTGCAGGTTATGCTATTCCTGTCACAACAAGCTTATATGAAGTAAATACCTCAGGTGCAATTCTTTCATCGTATTCAAAACAAATATTGGATATTATGGCACCTGGAGGATTAATTATTGGGATTAGATTTATGTTTGGAATAAATTGATTGGTTCGGGGTATTAAAAAGCAAACCGCTAACCAGGACGGTTTAATTGTTTGCCTTAGCCAGCTTAATTAACCGCCGGGCCGTTAGTAGCCATGTTCAACAACCGTGCCCACTTATCTGGACAAAATATCAATTTTTTAATAGGGTAAATCCTTTTTGGGGGATCATATAAAAGATAATTCATTATTTAAATCAACCTCTATGAAAAACCTATTCGCATTACTGGTGCTCTCTGTCATTGTTTCAACATCCAGTTCCTATTATTCTAAATTGAATGGACAATCTTCTGTAAATAGAGATACCATTATTCTTGCTGCCCATGAAATAATTAATGAGACTACTTATTGTGGACTTGTCACCATAGACTCCTTAGGACAACCACAAATTCGGACAATGAATCCCTTTCCTGTTAAAGATGATTTTGTTATCTGGTTTGCTACTTCAAGAACAAGTCGTAAAGTCAGGGAAATTAAAAATAATCCTAAAGTCTGCGTCTATTTCGCTAACCATCTTACTGCTAAAGGGTATGTCAATATAAACGGATCTGCCTCAGTTATAGACAACAAGGACTTACTTATTCAAATGAAACGAGATTATTGGAATGGTATAAAAGGCTGGCAAGATAAATTTGTGCTCATTAAAATTATCCCCAGTTCAATTGAGACTATAAACTATAAACATGGCCTGAATAATGATCCGAATACCTTCAAAGCTCCAACCATTTCATTTTAAAAAGTAAAAACACAGCAACTAACACGGACAATAAAGGTAAGTTGTTTTCCGGGTTCGCGGGACAGGTAGTTATGCTTAAGCAATGGCATGTGTGTCAACGAGATGCTTATCATGAAAACCCGTTTCCAATCTATAATTTGTAACTCTTGATGGTTATCGTGGAATGATTTTTGTTGCTCCTCTTTAAATTTAACTTAACCATGATGAAGAATCATCTGTATTTAATAATTCTCTCTTCGTTTTTCCTGATTACTTGCAATAAAGCAGAGGATGATCCCATGATAAAGAAGAATACTTCATTGGTGATTAAAGCTGGATACATGTGCGGTTGGGGATCTGGGGAAGATTCATTAATCATATCAAGTAAAACAATTAAGTATGTTTATTCTGTTCCTGCCAAATCACAGATACCGGAAATTAATAAGACAAGACTAACCACAACTACCGAATGGAATAACATTCTTAATTCAATCAATTTCAACAATTTTTTAAATCTGAATTATAATTCTTGTAATGTCTGTGTCGATGGGTGCGATGAATGGATTTCTATCAAAAATGATTCAATATCTCATCAAATTAGGTTTGGTCTGGGTTTTAAAATTGACTCAATTAAACCTCTTCAAGATATACTTATTCAACTAAGATCAGAATTTAGAAATTGATCCATCAAAACGACTAAGACTAACCCGGTCGGTTTAATTAATAACAATCAAAACTAACCAGCAATGAAAATTCTTACTTTTTGGTTATTAATTTTGGTCTCTTTAACAGCTTGTAAGAAGGATAATCTCTCCTATTACTCATCAGGTCTTGTTGGCAAATGGTCATGGATAGAATCATGCCCTGGTATAGGTTATTCTGGTTGTTGGTATCCGGGTTCATTTTATCAAGCATATGATATTCTATTTGACCAAGACTCAACTTATTCTGTTTTTCATCTTGATACATTAAAATCATCGTGCAAGTTTCATACAGTAAACTTTTTAAATGACCAAAGTCAACTGGTGTACATAATTAAATTCGAATCAGGTTCAACTGATATGTACTTAGTCTCACATGACACGTTAAACATGACCAATAGTGAGGGCGTGATCACAATTACAAGTCGTTACAAAAGAATAAAATAAAAGTCTAAGCATAACTCGGACGGTTTAATTAATTACCTTCCCGCTTTGCCTGTTAATCGAGACAAATTCGTAATAACATGACAAAGGCTTAGCGGGACTGTCTCGTCCTGAAATAATGGAAACATTACTTTTAATTAATATTTGCAATGAAACTATCTTCCATCCAAAAATTACTTGTTTCTGTATTAATAATTCCCTGGTTAATTTTTATTTCTGGGTCATCACAACTTTCTGAAGTTTCACAAAGACATGTAGTGAAATATGCCGGGCTAACTAAGACGCTTGTCAATCTTCTGAAAACAAGAACACCTAAAATTTTTGTTATTGGTTCTTACGAAATCTCAATGGAGGATCTGATCAATGCTGATATAGCAACAGTGTTCGATTGCGATTCGGTTATCAGCAATTATATGTCAGAAGCGGGAGAAGGAGCAAGTTATGAAATACTTTCTGAAGTATTGAAAAACAGAATATCGGATCGTTTTGCCAGTGGCGATGGGAGTTTATTTGTTAATGTAAGCTCAGACACTACCTCAGAGGGGTTCTTTATCAATTTTTCAATTTTCAGAGACAAGCCTGTATCGATACCTATTGTCCTGGACGCCTCCGACACATCATTTTCCACTTCATTCGATACAACATGTACTGTAAAATTTGAATCAGACATAGATTTATTCATTAATGCCGGCATGGTAAATTCAGGCTTTAAGAAGGAGGGTGTGAATATACGGATAAATAAACTTTCTTTTGAGCTCACCTCCGGTTCCGAAAGCGAGGGGCAAACAGATGATAATGACTGCCAGGATTATAAAACTGATGATTCTTCCGTATATGTTCCAAAGCCACATAAGACGATACCATTCTATCTTGCAGGTAAAAAATATTCTGCCGCAGCCCGGTGTTTTTCTGTCTTTGCGATCTCGTACTGGTACTTAACCCCCTCAGATGCAACGGATTTTGTAATTGATGAAGGCCAATGCTATACTTTGTCATATAAACAGCTGGAAAAAGGAGAGTTTAAATGGGATAATGAATATTTAAGTTCTTTAAGCACCAGTCTCACTATGATACCTGCTGAAGAACAATGGGATTCTCTTGCTTTTGCAGAAAAGAGCAAGCGGTTTTCCTACACCGTTGATAATCTTTTTGATGACGACGGATTGGAACAAATATCTCTCTGCTGTGATTATTCAGTGAAAGATGGAGTAACGGTTCGAAATAAAAAGTTTGTTTTGAAGTAGTGATTTATTACTCCTAGATACTAACATGCATCAGCACCTTACACAAACGGTTAGGTTGCATAGCTACCCGCACTCATCCACAACTAACGGCTTCGATCTAATTTTTGTCCATTACAAGTAACAAATCCAATTCTCCTATAAAAAAAATGAAAGCAATTGTCTATACACAGTACGGAACACCTGATGTACTTGAATTAAAAGAGGTAGATAAACCTATTCCCAGGGAAAATGAAGTATTGATTAAAGTGTTTGCAGTTTCAATTAATGATTGGGATCTGGGTCTTCTTCAGGGTGATCTCATAAATCGCCTCTTTAACGGTCTTATTAAACCGAAGATAAAAATACTCGGTTCCGACATAGCAGGACGAATTGAAGCAGTTGGCAAAAAAGTAAAAAAGTTTCGGATTGGGGATGAAGTTTATGGGGATCTAAGCGGCAGATGGGGAGGCTTCGCTGAATATTCCTGCGCTCATGAAAATGAATTGGCTTTAAAACCGGTCAGTATGAGTTTCGAGGAAGCAGCGGCAATACCTCAAGCAGCATTGCTTGCGATACAGGGTCTTCGCGATAAAGGGCAAATTCATTCAGGACAAAAACTATTAATTAATGGTGCGGGTGGAGGAGTGGGTACCTTTGCTGTACAGATTGCCAAATTATATAGAGTTGAAATTACTGGTGTTGACAGCTCTGAGAAATTTAATATGATGCGCTCAATGGGTTATGATCATGTCATCAATTATAAACAAGAAGATTTCACTAAAAATGGGCATTGTTATGATCTGATTCTTGACGTCAAAACAAATCGTTCGATATCCGATTATGCACGAGCTTTATGTCCTGAGGGAATTTATGTCACCGTTGGAGGTTCCATGGTTAGGCTTTTACAGGCTTTATTTCTAGGGCCCTGGATTTCGATGATCAAAAAAAGAATATACGTATTGTTGGACTTAAGCAAAACAAAGATTTAGAGTATATGAATGAGCTTTTCGAAGCCGGTAAAGTTAAACCCGTGATAGATGGACTCTATAGGTTTGATGAAGTTCCTAAAGCAATCAGGCATTTTGGCAAAGGAGCACACATAGGCAAAGTAGTAATAACTGTGGCGTGATTTTTGATGTTAAAACATTAACACTTAACCAATCAAGCAATGAAAACCTATTTCTATCTTATTTTTTTATTCCTTTCCTTAGCATCTTGCCGTAAAGATGATGATCCTACTCTCATGGTTACTCGCTCAGATTGGTATTTAGAAAGGATAAACAATGGTGGAGCAATCCATTTGATTATCGAAGGTTCGACAACCGCAGACAAAGTGACGATCAAAACCTATGGAGACGGAGTAGTTTCGGACAAAGATATTGAACTGGATTCAAATAAGCATTTTAGTGACGATGTAGTTATTTCTTTTAGCGTGACCTCTGTTCCTTCTGAAGAGTTTGTTGCAGACACGGAATTAAAGATTTATAAAAAGACTAACTGGATAGCAGTAACCCTGACTAGCGGTAAATTGAAATATTGAAAGTCCAATCAAATTTAGCTACCGCAGTTACAATAGAAAACAAATATAACGCACTATAATACGGATTGTTTAATTAATTATTGAACATTGGCAGTCAATTGTTCAATGAGCTCATCATGTTGAAGTGGGACTCGGTTGGCTTCAGCCTTCACCACCTGTAACAACTGTAAATTTCAACATCTGTAATGAGGCGGCTACGGTGAACAAAACCGGCCGACTCCGCCAGCTCATTAAATCGCCGGACCATTTGATGTAAGGTGTTGAATACCTGACAACTAGATTGGCGCTATAGATACCCTTTATACAACTGTCAAAGCCATAGAATTATTACATGTTTCAGGACTCCCAACACACAAGCAAGAATTTGGAAGCCACCACTACAACAGAAACCACGGCTGCTTAACTCATGCTTTTTGTCTACTGAAGACTTCAATCTAAGAATGTTCTTGTATTTATAATGAAGTACTTATACTACGTGACCGTATTAATCCGTTTTAACTGTTAGATACTGCCCTGCCTTACCTTAGATGAAAAAAACTATAGCCTTAACCTGCTGTTTCCTGTTGATAAATTTATTATTGTTGGCACAAAGGCACACAATTTTTGGAAACATCCATGATCTGGGAAATGGTGAACACCTTATTGGTGCCACAATTTTAGTTGAAAGTAAAAACATAGGAACATCTTCGAATAACTACGGATTTTATTCACTTACCCTTCCTGAAGGAACTTACAATATTTCCTTTTCTTTCATAGGTTATAAAACTTTTTCTTGCAATGTGGATCTTTTAAGAGATACTACAATAGATATTGGATTAAAATCTGAGATTACTGCTCTTAATGAAGTAATGGTTGAAGCGAAAGATAATAGTAATGTTTTTGTAAACCAGATGGGAAGTCACTCCTTAAATCTACAGACAATTAAATTGGCTCCTGCAGCCGTTGGAGAAATTGATCTGATCAAAAACCTGCAATTACTTCCAGGAATTCAAACCGCAAATGAAGGTACTACAAATTTATCTGTAAGAGGAGGGTCATTCGACCAAAACCTATTCTTGCTTGATGATGCACCCATCTATAATCCATCACATGCATTAGGATTCTTCTCAACTTTTAATCCAGATGCTATCAGCAGCGTAAAAATCTATAAAACAGCTTTTCCTGCACAATATGGAGGAAGATTATCCTCTATCATTGATATCAGGATGAAGGAAGGGAATAATCAAAAATTAACCGGCAATGGTGGCATTGGATTAATAGCCAGTAGATTATCACTTGAAGGCCCCATTAAAAAAGATCAGGCTTCCTTTATTATCAGTGGAAGATATAGTTATACCGGTTTAACCGCTAATTCCCTGGGATCATTGGGGCAGTCAATAGGGATTCACAGTTTGCGCGATTTTGATAATCATAACGAAATTAACTTTTATGACATAAATGCAAAAGTTAACTACAAAATAAAAAATAATCACTTCTACCTTTCAGCCTATGCAGGGAGAGATCATTTTTTCTACTATTCAATAGATAAAAATAGTAGTATGGATTGGGGTAATCAGACTGCAACTGCAAGATGGAATCATATATTCAACTCCAGAGTTTTTTCAAACACTATGATTGTGTACAGCAGATATGATTATTCCTATATTCTCAAAGAAGATGCAAGACACTTTAAATGGTCATCCAACTTGCAGGAGGTTGATCTTAAATCTGATTTTGATTTTTTTATTAACCCTTCAAATCATCTCAAATTTGGCATTTCACTTGAGAATCATACATACTTTCCTGGTAAAATAGAGCCTCGCGATTCTACCTCATTGACTAAACCTTTCGAACTTGACAGACAAAAATCCCTTGAAAGCGCTTTTTACGTTTCAAACGAACAGAAAATCAGTGACAAAATTAGTTTAAGTTATGGTTTGAGGTATTCAATGTTTTTTCTGCTTGGAGCAAGCACAGTTTATTCTTATTCCCCCGAATTGGCAATTATTGACTCGACGCACTATGGAAACAATGAATTAATCAAATATTATAACGGATTAGAACCCAGACTCGATTTAAGATATTTGATTGACAATAATAACTCTGTCAAATTATCATATACCTATGTTAAGCAATATCAACACTTATTAAGTAATTCATCGGTTGGACTTCCGACCGATGTTTGGCTTCCTGTAAACAAATATATCAAGCCGCAATATTCAAATCAGTATTCTATTGGATATTATAAATCTTTCTCGGATAATGAATATGAGGTTTCAACTGAGTTATATTTCAGGAGAATAGGAAATTTAATAGACTATAGAGATAATGCTGACCTATTCTTAAATCCTCATGTCGAGATACAGGTATTAAAGGGCAAGGGTCAGTCATATGGCGCTGAATTCTATATAGAAAAGAAATACGGTAAAATTACTGGTTGGATCAGTTATACCCTCTCTAAGACCACAAAGCAAATAAATGGGATCAACAATAATATTTCTTATCCGGCATCTTATGATAAACGACATAATCTCTCGGTAGTATTAATTTATAAATTATCAAAAGCATGGGATATAGGATCGACATTTAAATTCACATCAGGAGGATATATTACTATACCGGAGGGATCATTCCTCTACTATGGAGCATCATTCAATTATTATACTACTCGTAATGGTTATAAGCTTCCACCTTATCACAGGCTTGACATTTCATTTACTTATAAAAACCCTAAGAAGCAATTAAAAAGCAGGAAGCCAGAATGGAATTTTGGCATTTATAATCTCTATGGTCGTAAGAACATTTTCTCATTATTTATCAGGCAGGATGATTATGACTTAGATACTTCAAGAGCGTATAAAATGTATTTATACGGGATTACTCCTTATTTAACATATAATTTCAGATTCTAAAATGAGAAAAACATTTGCCCTGTCTTTATTGTTTTTTTTGTTTTATGGTTGTATTGAGGATTATGACCTGAAACATGATGAAATTGAACCGAGACTAGTAGTTGAAGGTTTAATAACAAACAAACAAGGACCGTACTATATTCGTCTTACAGAAAGTCAAACCGGAAGTTTTAAAGAACCTGACTATGGTAATATCGATGCCGCTGTGGCTGTCAAAGGAGCTCAGGTTATTATAACAGACAATATAAACCAAACAGACACTTTGATTCCTGTTGATATTAATCCGGATGAATATACTTTAGATAGGTTTGGATACTATAAACTGATTTATGACAGTTTCGGAAATATAGTCGATACACTTTTCTTGAATGATCCCCTTGAGTTCAATTATAATAGGGGATTTTATAAAACAAGGCATCTGCTTGGCATTCCCGGACGGACATATTCACTGAAGGTCCTATCTGATGGCAAAGAGTATCAAGCCAATGCCTTCATGCCATCGGTACCTGATATAGATTCAGTAGGTTTTGTAAAAAAGGATCCTGAACCTGGCAAGGCTCCTATTATCACTCCATTACTTTATTTTTCTGAACCTCAGGGCATTAAGAACTACTACCTGATCCAGCTTAATGATGAAATTAGCATCCGATCATATTCAGCCGCTTTGCTTTGGCAATTCTCAATACTTTCTGACGAATTTCTTCAGCCTTATGTCAATGGATTGAATATTAGTCAGGGCGAAACTCCCCGAAGTATTGAATATCCTATCTTTTGGGAGGGAGACTCTTTTTATATCGCCTTATCCTCCCTTACTCAGAATGCTTATGAATATTACAAAATACTCTTACAACAATTTAAAAACGATGGAGGAGCATATCAACCTTCTCCTGGATCACCTCCAACCAACATGAGTAATGGAGCCCTTGGATATTTTCGGGCTTCAGCAATAAGTGAGAAAAGATTAAAAATTCCTCGTCCTTTGTAAAAAACATTTCTTCAAGCTTTGAAAATCTGAACAGACCTATGCTGTCAGGCACATTTGCAACTCACACCATTCTCCACACAATCCTAAAGCTGCAAAAAAACCTCTCAGGCCTTCCCCCTGATGACACCAAAGATGCGTTTGAATGACAGACTTCACATACTCCCTGACACTTTTAAAACTCATCCTGCATATAACTCGGACAGTATAATAGGTGCCTCCATTCATGACAAGTTATAACTTAATGATACAGGATACAAATATGAAACAAATAGCAATAGTAACGGGATCAAATACCGGATTAGGATTTTCTTTGGTTAAAAAACTGTGTGAATTACTTGGCAATAATGGCATTGTTCAATGAGTTCGGACCGGATGAAATTTCAGGTTGCTTCGCAATCAAAAATTTGGCAGCTCCCCGGTTGGCTTCAGCCTGCTCCACCTATCTCAAACCCAAGGTTCATCATATCTGGAATGAGGTGGCTTCGGCTGGCACAAACCAAAGCGCCGGGCCATTAGGTTTCATCGCCATCATAAACCCATTAACTGGCTGTAAAACAATTTATCACGACACTTAGATTTTGTCCACTTATCAGGACTCAATCTTCTTCCAATTTTATCCTGATATAAGCCGTTTGCCACTCCCTCACTTGCATATTATAATACACGGTTTAGTTTTTGAAGAAGATACGAAACCGGATCATGAGCATTATCAGCAAGTATGCCATAACTGCGCAAGCCTCGTTCTCTACCGTTTATCGGGACTTTAAAAAAGGCAACCGAAATCTAACTGATAAAAAGATATATTTGTATAGCATGATAATCAATAAACTATGAGCATTTTTAAGACATTACTTTTTTTATATCATCAAGCATTTTGCTCTTCCTTGCTACCAATATTGGAATAGATTTCACAATTTCAAAACTAGGGATGATGCCCATGATAGCATGGTTTATAAACGGGGGAATAGTTTTTATCATACTCTTCTCCACAGCTATGATTCTATTGAAAAGAGAAGAACCCAATTTAACATTTAAGATTTTTAGAGATAAGCTAAATCTGAGACCGCTTTCAAAGAGAGACTTAATCTGGACCTTAATTGGAATCTTGACAATCTCAGTATTCTCAATGCTGATTATGAAAGGACTAACCAGGTTTTCAGAATTGTATCCAGACAAGATAAGTTCAAGTTTCTCACCACCTTTTCTTGAATTCCATGTTCTTAATAAATCTCAATATTGGATTTTTCTTGTTTGGATCCCGTTCTTCTTCTTCAATATTTTTGGAGAGGAGCTCTTATGGAGAGGATTTATTCTTCCCAGGCAAAAATTGAATTCTGATACAGCGAACTGGACTCTAAATAGCCTGGGATGGCTACTATTCCATATCGCATTTGGTTGGAAGCTGGTTGTTTTGTTGTTGCCCATCTTAATTATTAATCCATTTATTGTTCAAAAAACAAAGAACACCTGGACCGGCATTTTGATACACGGATTAATAAATGGCAGTGGATTTTTGCTTATAACACTAGGAGCGATAAATTCATGAGGACCCGTTCCCGTGAGATTATGATCCTGTAAAAATTGCAATGAAAACCTAACACGGGCGGTTAGCTGCTAAGCTTGCCCAGTAAACTCATAGGTACAGATGATAAAAAACTCTGGAGGAGGAAGAATAATTTTTGTTTTCACAACACCACTAAACGGAATTAGCAACTTTGGAAAACTGCCAACATAATCAGATATGTATCTTTGTGACATCAATTTACAAGAGTATCAAATTATTACATTTTAAACTGATAGGATGAAGAATTATTTGAAGAAGCTTACCAAAAATAAACTGATAATATTCTTACTGATATTTGTTATTGCTACTGCTTTCTACTTGTTCAATATTGGGTTCAGTGATTTGTGGAGTGACGAGGTATATACTAAATCAATGTTGGGTGGTTCCTTATCGGACTTTTTCACTAAGTTCAAAAACGATTTACACCCCCCATTATATTATCTGGGATTAAGATTATTTACAGGCTTCTTCGGTTTAAATGATATATCCTTACGGCTATTTTCAGTTCTTGGGGTATTATCAACAATACTATTAGGGTATTTTGCCGGTCAACGTGTTTTTGGCAAACAAGGTGCGCTATATTTTTGTCTGATGCTGATCTCAGTTCCAATGCTTGCTGCTTACTCTCATCAGGCCAGAATGTACACCTGGGCTGCATTTTCAGTAACAGGCGTTTTTATATATTCTTACTTATTCATGAGAACCGGGAAGAACCGCGATCTGGCCTTACTTTTTGTTTTCACTGTGCTTGCCATGTATATCCACTATTATAGCATGGCTGCTGCATTTGTGGCAAATATATTTGTTCTTCTCTACCTGCTTTGGACTAAAAACAAAAAGTGGCTTCCTCATTTATTTTCGTTGATGTTAGCAACCACACTGTTTCTCCCATGGCTCTTTATGTTTATTGTTCAGGTAAAAAAAGTTCAACATGCTTTTTGGGTACCAAATGTAAGCCTTAACACCGTTCTTCCATGTTTTGTAATTCCGTTCACCGAACAATTCTGGACAACAGGGTATTCCAATTTTTTGAGTGTTTTGATTTATGTTCTTATCGTTTATACATTATTTAAAAGCTTCACAAAATCATCCACAGAGCATCGATTATCTTTGTGGCTGTCAATGTCGATTTTTTTAGGGACGTTATTTGTAGTTGCGATTATTTCTTTGTTCTCGCAACCAATTTTATTTTCAAGGTATGTGATGGCTATAGTTACTATGCTTGCTGTCCCGCTTGCTATCTTTTTTATCCGGATGAAGATAAAATGGCTAAAAATACTTCTGGTATTGGTAGTCTTATTTTTGGGAATACGAATTTCCATTTCCGTTTTCTATTTTTCTTACGGGCCTTATAAACAAACTGTTGAATATATATCCACTACTTATCCTGAAATCAGGAAAGTATTGCACCTTACCGAAATAACTGCCGGGCCAATGTTAGAATACAACGGAAATTCAGGATTGGGCCATTATTGGCTTAAGGCAGAAATGTCGAACGTTGACGCATTTGCAGAGGTACATCAATACAAACAACCATGTGAATTTTTAGAACCAGGAGAAGAGTTTTGTGCAGTTAGATTCAACAATCTGGAATTGAATAAAGAAAATCTTGACCTTGTTTTTTCAGAATCAGAACTGCTAAAAACTGATACTGTAAGCGACAACAAAGTTGAAAATGGAAACATTATACAGGTCTATCTTCTTAAATACAAAGGCACGCAAAAACATTAACAATATATAATTCAAAAAACATGACCATTTTTAAAGGAAACAAAGAGTATTTCCCAGGTATTGGGCAGATCCGGTACGAGGGACCTGATTCGAAAAGCCCTATGGCATTCAAATGGTACAATGCTGATCAAATAGTTATGGGTAAAACCATGAAAGAATATCTTCGTTATGCGATTGCATATTGGCACACCTTCTGCGGTGACGGGCAGGATATTTTTGCGATAAATCATCCTACACAGCTACGGCCCTGGAATAATGCTATCGATCCTATGGACGCTGCCAAAGATAAGATGGATGCAGCTTTCGAATTTATAAGTAAAATCGGGGCTCCGTTCTACTGCTTTCACGACACTGATCTGGTTGGTACCGGTTCAGTTTTCGAAATCGAAAAACGCCTGTCAGGAATAATAGATTTTGCCAAAGAACGCCAACATTTTACAGGCATTAAATTACTTTGGGGAACAGCCAACGTTTTCAGTCATAGCCGTTACATGAACGGGGCAGCGACCAATCCCGATTTTAATGTTGTTGCCAATGCTGCCGGTCAGGTTAAAAATGCTATAGATGCAACGATTGCTTTGGATGGAGAAAATTATGTCTTCTGGGGAGGACGTGAAGGGTACATGAGTTTGCATAATACCGACACAAAAATGGAGATTGAACACATGGGTCAATTCCTGGGAATGGCTCGCGATTATGCCCGGTTGAAAGGTTTTACCGGGACATTCCTGATTGAACCTAAACCGATGGAACCTACCAAGCATCAATATGATTACGACACTCAAACTGTAATAGGGTTCCTGAAATCTCAAGGTTTAGAAAAAGACTTTAAAATGAATATTGAAGCTAATCATGCTACTTTAGCAGGTCACACATTTGCACACGAACTGCGTATGGCACGAGACAATGACATGTTTGGATCAATTGATGCCAACAGGGGAGACTACCAAAACGGATGGGATACCGATGAATTCCCTATCAATGTTTACGAAGTTACTGAAGCTATGCTCGAAGTTATTCAAGCTGGTGGATTTTCTTCAGGTGGTATAAATTTTGATGCTAAACTCCGGCGCAACTCCACCGATTTGGATGATCTTTTTATCGCCCATATTTCCGGTATGGATACTTTTGCACACTCATTAATCATTGCAGATAAAATTTTGAAAGAATCGGATTATCTGAAACGAAAAAACGACCGATATGCTTCCTTTTTACTTGAAAAAGGCCTAGAATTCGACAAAGGCAACCTAACCCTGATTGATTTATACAACTATGCAAAAGAAAACGGAGAACCAAAACAAATAAGTGGGAAACAGGAAATGATGGAACAAATGATTAACAATTACATTTATCGATAGAAACAGTATAAATAAATACCTTTAAACTTAAATTATATCCACAAAGAAGTATTTTTTACTATTCATGTTACAAAGAACAGAGACATTTTACAGGAAAAAAGTACATGAAGTATTGAATTATATCCATAATCATCTGTCTGATGACCTAAATATAAAGCTCTTAGCTGAACAGTTTGGTTTTTCGTTTTTTCATTTTCACAGGATATTAAAAACATATCTGAATGAACCGCTGGGTAGCTATATCAATAGGGTTAGGCTCGAAACCGCTGTAAAGATTATCAGGTACTCAGACCTACCGCTGTCCGAAATAGCGTTGCAAATAGGGTATTGTGATTGCTCTGCTTTTTCAAAAGCATTTAGTAAGGAATTTGGGATTTCTCCCCAAAAGTTCAAATCCAATAATTCAATAGTATTAAATACACATGTCGATTATAAAATCAACAACTTTGGTAAACTTGTTTCTGATATCAGACCCAAAATCGTTTTACTTGCCGACAAGCCCATTGTCTATACAAAATTCACAGGGGAATATACCGGAACAGAATTTAATAATGTCTGGGACAATTTTTGGGAGGTTGTCAGGCGAAATAATATTTTAAGCTGGAAACCAGATGTTTTTTCAGTTTATTTTAATGACCCTCACGAAACTAATGCAGATGAGTGCAGGGCTGAATGTTGCGTTGCAAGCAATAAGAAAATCTCAGACAATGAGTATGTTGAAACCAAAACATTTACAGGTGGCAAATACGCCATGTTCAGATATAAAGGTCCGCATAAAAGGCTTTTAGAAATTAACGAGTATATTTTAAGAGAATGGATATCAAATTCAAGCTTAAAACCTCGAAATTCCCCATTAGTAGAGAAGTATTTAAACAATTATCGTATAGTTGAGCCTGATAGCCTTCTAACAGAAATTTTCATCCCGATAGAATAATTTATGCCGACAGATTTGAAATCATTTTCTGCCAGACAGTTAGCTAAAGTAGAAATCGTTGTTCCAATAACTTAAGCACAAAATTTGCCCGGTTGCTAACAGTTCATTGGTACATGCAATAAGCTTTAATAATTATATCCCTTTCAAAAATCATTCCCCAAAAACTTTCTGTACAGGTCAGCCCATATAAATTCAAAGACTTCAAATGCGGCAACAAAAACATGGCGTCCTTTAGAAATTTATGTCTCGACATTTCATGTTATATTAGCTTTGAAAAAATAGGTGCAAGATGGAATTTCAGAAACAACTTATCGTGTTAACGTCCGCCTTGAGTGTAATACTTTTATTTATGCATGAGCTTGATGCCTGTCATAAAGGTGAATGGAGAATGTTTAAATTCATGAGAAACCTAAATGAAAAAAACCAATATCTGATTTTTCTTTATGCACATATTCCTTTATCTATTTTTCTGGTTTACTATCTCTGGACAGTAATATCATTTAACAGCATAATTCTTTGGGTTATAGTAAATATATTTTTGATTTTACATTTTGCAATTCATGTTGTTGCCAGAAAATGGGAATCAAATGTATTTCACTCATTCAATTCAATTGTTTTTATATCAGGAGCAGCAATTACTGGATTATTAAATTTATGCTTAGTTGCATCTTATTGATGCGGGACTAAAAACTGCAGCATAAACTTAACAAGGACGGTTTAATTAATTACCTCCACCAGCGCCAGTACAGATTTGTAACCATCCTCAACATTTATGCTCTTAAATTCTGTTCAATTTTTTAAATCCAGTGGCACCTTGACAGTTTTATCTCCCTGGTTAGAATCATTTGTGCTGGCAGCCGATAGGTCTGCCAGCTGACGGAACGCCAACTAATTAAACAGCCTGGTCGTTAGCTGCCATAAATGCCAGGTATACCCCATAAATTCTGCATCTTTAAAAATAACAGAGACAACAATGTACAGATTACTAAAAATCATAATTTTAATAGGGATTTCAGTGGGATGCACCAATAATTCGCATTCAACTAAAAAGTCGAATAATATCAGCGATCAAATCCAGTCAATCAGTTTTAAAGTCATCAAGACTTACCCGCACGATACCGAGTCATTCACTGAAGGTTTTCTGTTTTATAACAATCAACTTTTCGAGAGTACTGGTTCACCTGAAGAGTTTCCGAAAACAAGATCAGTCTTTGGGATTGTAGACCTGAATACAGGCAAAATTGATATAAAGGTTGAGTTAGACAGAAAAAGCTATTTTGGAGAGGGGATCGTAATATTTGATGGGAAAATATATCAACTCACTTACAAAAATCAGATTGGGTTTATCTATGATTTAAAGAGTTACAAAAAAATAGGTTCTTTTAAATACTCAAATAAAGAAGGCTGGGGATTAACCTCAGACGGCAAAAATATTATTATGAGCGATGGGACAAATATCATAACATATCTTGATCCGGACAGTTTAAAAGTTATAAAAACACTCAACGTAACATTTAATGGATCTCCAGCATTAGACATGAATGAATTAGAGTTCATAGATGGATACCTGTATGCAAATGTCTGGACAACAAACAATATAGCAAAAATTGATCCTGAGACCGGCATAATAGTAGGAATAATCGATCTGTCTTCTCTTTTCTATGAGGCAAGAAAGTCTTATACCATGTCAGAGGCAACTAATGGTATAGCTTACGATTCATCAAAAGACAGAATCTTTGTAACAGGCAAGTTTTGGCCAACTATTTTTCAGATAAAATTTCCTCATTGAAAATAAAAAATGCGTCAGCGAACTCGGACGGTTTTAATTAATTAGCTGTTGCCTTCGCCAATTGTCACATCCTGACAAATTTGTCACATCCGGATTGAATCCGCCAGCTCATCAGACCGCAGGGCAGTTAGTGGTCACCCATGTTACTGAACCAGAATCTTATCTAACAATAGTTAACTTTTTCGACTACTAAATTGTTGTTATAAAGTAAAAAATTCAATTCTAAAAATTTAGTGGTATGACTACAAAAGAACTTCTGGAATCTTATTATAAAGGATTCGCACAAAAAAGCAATTGGGAATCAGTAATCTCCGACGATTTTAAATTTATTGGAGGGGATATGACAAAAACAACTCCATTGGTTGGCAAAGCAGCTTATGTAGAAGTTATTAAGAGATTTTCACAGGTCTTCTCTGATATGCGGGTAAAACAAATGATTGTAGATAATGATAATGCATGTGTGATAGGAAATTATGATTATGTTTTTCCGAATGGGAAAAGTATCAATGGAGATGTCGCTGAAATATGGAAAATCAAGAATGGTAAATTAGATGCACTGACTATATATTTTGACACCTTGACCTTTAGTTTAAATTCAAAATGATCACAAGTTGAACCCCGACGAGATTAAAAAGCAACCACTAAATCGGACGGTTTAATTAATTATTGAACAATTGCCAGACAATTGTTCAATGATTATCAATAGGGCTGCCGGCCAACGTATCCGCCAGCTGGTGGAATGCCAACTAATAAAACCGCCAGGCCGTTAGGGTTAATCTGCAGCATACCTGCCTGTTAGACAGTTGATAATAAACTAACCCGAAAAGTGAGTTAGGCATAATTTCCTGAACCAAAGATAAATACAAGCCATGCTAAAATATCACAATTTAAAATCCGGAACAGTAGCTGAATTATTACCAGAATCAGTCAATATAACTAATTCAGACGACATGCTTCAACTTATGGTAGATGCTGGATATTCCCATTCTGCACAGGGTATGATTATCCATGCAAAGAGCTTGCCAACTGAATTTTTCGAACTTAAATCTGGCATTGCCGGAGAAATTCTTCAGAAATTTTCAAATTATAGAATGAAACTTGTAATAGTTGGAAACTTCTTAGAAATTAAAAGTAAAAGTCTCAGCGACTTTATTAGAGAGAGTAATAGCCGAAAGATTATCTCTTTTGTTTCGACACTTGATGAAGCTCTATCCATTCTTGACAAATAACAAACTAACTCCTTACACAGACGGTTTAATTAATTGGCTGTTGCCCTCGCCGATCGTCACATCCGGACAAATTTGCCACTTCCATACTGAATCCGCTTCGGCGGCCATGGCACCTAATTAAACCTCGGGGCCTTTAGCAACCATAAATAAAATTCTCTATCTATGAATATTAATAAAAAGATTTGTTTAGTAACAGGAGCTAGTAGTGGGATTGGGTACGCAATTGCCAAATCTTTGCATGCTGAAGATTACTGTATTGTCGCAACAGCTCGACGAAATAATCGACTGAAACAATTAAATATCGAAGATATATTGACCGGGGATTTATGTAACTATGATTTTCAGGATTCAATTTTGAATTATATAATTTCCAAATATGGTAGATGTGATTATTTATTTAATTGTGCTGGAACAATTGAAGCTGGTTCAATAGAAGAAATTGATATTGATAAAGTGACTTCTATGTTAAGATTAAACATTGAAGCTACATTTCGATTGATATATAAATTCATGAAGTTGTATAAGGAGCAAGGATCCGGACATATTATCAATATTTCAAGCGTACTCGGAACTAAAGTTAGAGCAACTGCCGGTGCTTATTCTGCCACCAAATTTGCAATTGAAGCACTTTCAGAAGCATTGAGAATGGAATTAACTGGAACTAATATCAAGGTTACATGTATTGAACCAGGATTAGTGATGACAGAATTACATAATGATTGGCCGGTTCATCCGAAGGAAAGCATGAATATAAAGGAGCCACTTAATGTTGAGGATATTGTTGAAACAGTGAAATTTATCCTTAAACAACCTGTGCACGTCAGGATCCCAAAACTTATGATTTTACCTAAGGACCATAATATTTAAAATTATAGTTGTTAACTCGGTCGGTTTAAATAATTACCTCCCCGCCTCGTCTGTTAATCGAGACAAATTCGTAATAACATGAAAAAGGCTTCGCGGGACACGGTCCGACAACCAGGACAACTTTGTAACCGGCCCCGTTATCTATGCCAGTAACTGCATTTCAACTTATTAAATCTTGTTGGACCTGGACTGTTCCTGCTGCCGGGACCAAGTCAATAGGGCTTCCGGCCAACGCATTCGCCAACTAATTAAACCGCCGGACCGTCAAACGTAACTTACAACGTAACACACTGATATATAGGCATAAATAGATTCATTAAAGAATATTATCATGAAGAAAACATTGCAATTATCTTTCATAATTTTAATTTCTTCTATCACAATCAACTGTTCAGGACCAAAGCTTATTTCTGAGCTTCCTGTAACCGATGAATTTGAAAATCCGATCATTAGTAATCTTTGGAAAACTGATAAAATTATTCCGTCAGATGCAAAGATACAATCTGAGGTTTTCAAGTCCGGTCATAGTGCAATACAAATCAGTCTCCATACAGACGATAAATTTGAAGCTGGAAAAAATGGTAATCTTGATTCTGAGAGAGCTGAACTTACAGAGGCTGGAAGTCTATTCGCGCAACAAGGCAAGACATATTTACAAACTTTTAGTATGTTTATTCCTAATGACTTCCCAATTGTTGAAAGACGATTGGTTATCGCCCAGTGGAAACAGGAATGCCCATTTTGTCATAAGTGTGATGATAATTCTCCAGTTCTGGCAATTCGATATATTTCGGGTAAAATGTTAATAACTCAAACAACAGGGCCTCAACGTGTAGTTCTTTGGGAATCAGAAAAAGAATTCCGAAATAGATGGCTTGATTTCAAATTTCGCGTTTGCTTTACTAACAACGACTCTGGAAGAATCATCACATATCTGAATGATAGTATCATCGTTGATTATTCCGGCCCAACAGCATATAATGAAAACTCTGCTACCGGTTATCCATCGCCAAGCCAATTTTATTTCAAAATGGGATTATATCGTGACACCATGACAGAACCAATGACCATCTATATTGATAGTTATAGCAAAGAACTGCTTAGAGATAATTAACATTTTAAACGCAGTTTCAAAAAACAGGAAATTTTTGAAAAATTTAAATAAGCCCTGCCTAACACGGATTGTTTTATTAATTATTGAAAAATTGCCAGGCAATTGTTCAATGAGCTCGGACCGGAAAAAATTTCAGAATGCTACGCAAAAAAATCTCTGGCAGGTCCCCGGTTGCCTTTTGCAACCCGGATTTTTTATCTGCGCATTCAAAAGTCTAACAAAGAAGAATTTAACCCACTTATAAAATCATGTGACACCCGGGCAGTTTCGTCTACCGACAGCATCTTTAGGTCGGCGGGCCGACGTGTCCACCCGCTGGAGGAAAGGCAACTCAATTAAATCTCCGGGCCGATATAAACAAAGGGATCCGAAACAAAGATCTGTTAAAATATAAGATTTTATTATGAAAACAGTAGTAATTGGAGAATCATCTGGCGCAACAATGGACGTAATAATGGCAATCTATCCAAGACACAAACTTGTTGCAGATAAGTTTATTGAACGAGGAGATGTCATTGGCATAGGGCCTTTTACTGATAGGGGTAATATGGCTATTTTCAAGACTCGTGCTGCCGCTGAGCAATTTGTAAAAGAAGATCCATTTATACTCGAAGGTTTGGTAAAATCATTTGTGATTAAAGACTGGGATGACAATTTGATTCCTGAATGAGACAAATTCGTAATGCAATTTCAATTTAAAACATGACATCTTCCTTTCACCAAGACAGTTTAAAGGCTGCTTATTACCCGGACGGTTTAATTAATTATTGAACAATTGCCGGGCAATTGTTCAATGAGCTCGTACCGGATAAAATTTCAGATTGCTTCGCAAACAAAATTCTGATCGGTCTTCGGTTGGCTTCCTCATTCTCAGACTGTCAAATACAAACAATTTTTTACATCTGGAATGTTTCATCGTGACCCAGAACTCACACCCATCACCCCGACTAGGTACCGTCAAGACAGTTTCATCATGACCATTAGTGCTCGTCCATTTACCACACTTCCCCCATCTACCAATTTCATCCTGAGATGACCGGCTTGCCCATTCGGTCCTTACAGATGATAATTCACAGTTTTGTATATTTAAATTTGCAAAACCAGCCCATGAGCATCTTCTGCAAATTGGTCGCCCTTGGAAAGCCTATATAGTCACATTTACACAACTTTAAAAACTACAAAACCTAATTCCAAAACAATTCATTAACCTATGATTCAAACATATAAACACAGAGAATTTTCTCCTGAGGACATAGCAATAATATGCAACTTCCCTAAAGATGAGAATGAATTATTCTTTATGTATCCAAAAGCAATGTTCCCTTTGACTATCGATCAATTAAAATCATCTATTGACAGTCGATTTGATTCCACCGTTATTTTATTTGAGAAGACTATTATTGGATTTGCTAACTTTTATGAAGTAATTGAAGACCAGTACTGTTCGATTGGGAATGTGATAGTAAATCCAATATATCGTGGAAAAGGTGTTGGAACATACTTGATTAATATTATGGAAAAGAAAGCAATCAGTAAGTACAAGGTAAAAGAGATACATATTTCATGTTTTAATCAGAATGTTACAGGATTATTATTGTATTATAAATTAGGATATGTCCTTTATGAAATTGAGAAAAGATTTGACAAGAAATCAGTACCCGTAGCTTTAATTAAAATGAAAAAGAAGGTATAAAAAAATTCCTGCCTGACAAAAACATTATAGCTGCGAAAACCTAGCTCTTTGATTATTTATAAAGTAATTAAAATTATGAATGCAGTTAATAACAAACAAGCAGTTCTAAAATGCATCGAACTTTTTAACAAATGTACCCTCGAATGGTTAGATATTTGTTATTCTGAAAAACTTGATTGGATTGAATTCTCAAATCCAAGTATACCTCAAGGACGAAAGGGTGGTTATTTATCATTTCACAAAGCAGCCGAACAAGCAATAAGATTATTCCCCGACCGCAAACTTGTTGTCCTAAACAGTATAGCTGAAGATAATATTGTTGTCTTGGAACAGGAATGGAGTGGGACACTAGCATTAGCAGCCGGAAATCATAAAATTGGAGAAATCTCAAAACTCAGAATCGCAACATTTTTTACACTAGAAAACGGATTAATCATTAAACAGATAGACTATTGTGCCGTAGCCACTTAGTGCCAGATTATTAAAGACTGCTACGAAAACCTAACCCGGACGGTTTAATTAATTAGCTTCGCTGAGCTCGGATCGAAATTAGATTCCGGGTTGCTTCGCAAAATGGAATTATGATCGATCCTCGGTTGACTTCGTCGGGCACGTACCGGAATAAATTTCAGAATGCTTTTGCCCGCTTATCAATTTTCAGATCATTCATAATATACTGTTTATTATCTGTTTAACTGTTCCTATATTTGCTATTGTTCAAAATCACACTTACTTAATTGTATGATAATATAAATTAAATATTAGAAATATCTGTATGAAAAAAATTTTAATGTTCTTTATTAGTGTATTAATATTTGTTCAATATTCCTGTAAAAAGGAAATTGAGAAAGAATATATCCCATTAACTCATTCATGGAGCTCAGATTCAAGTTTATATGGTACTGAAAAAATTCTTTTAACCTCCGTTCAAATTAATGATTCAATTTTAGCAGTTGCTAATAGCTATTCGATTACATATGTGTATGCAAATCATCTTAGCTCCACATTTGAAATCTTCATCAATGGACAGGATATGTACTCCTCTGGTTTGACACCACCATCTTTAACAAAAACAGTCACAGTATCTGTAGCAGATGATCCGAATAACTTAACTGTATTTAAAACTTATATGCCAACATTTCTAGCTGGGCTACCAATATTTTTTTCACCCACATATTCTCAATCAAGTGAATCTCTTAAAGGATTTGCCAAACCAACTCTGTTCAATGCAGGATATCCTGTAATAAAATCAAAGTATATTTTAGCACCGTACGAGATGGATTTTACTTCTGAAAAAGCCACATTAAGTTTAATTCAAATAGATACTTCACAATACTGTTCTGTGGTTTCATCAAAAGATGTAGTAATAGTTAATGCTTTAAAACCAGGTTTTTATTCTGGTCCCTATTATTCATGGACGTTTTATGATAAGTTTTTCTTAACAGATTATGGACAATCATTTCGGATTGACACCTTGGGCAATGTTAAATCTTTATTAAGTGATACTGAGACCTTTGAAGGAAAATATATAGAGCAAATGTTTACTATTGATAATTATCTGTTTGCATTGGGTTGGGGAGATTTATTTGTTTCAAGTGATCAGGGTGAAACTTGGAATGTCTTTTTAAATCTTAGTGGAACAAATTGGGGCGTGTTACAATACTACAATGTTGGTAAAGAAGTTTATGCGACTTATTTATCTCAATTAGCCAGGGTTACATTAGTTGGGAATACCTTAAAAATTCAAGAGCTAGACAATGATGGTCTTGAAAGCAACCAAATAACATCAATAAATAAATGCGGAAAATATGCTTTTGTAACAACATTATCAGGATTGTTTTACAGAGATACGGCAAGTTTGAATACCCTTAAATAACTATAAAAATATACTACACACAATTCGACGGTTTAATTAATTATTGAACAATTGCCCATCTCGCTTTCATCTTCCAGTCACTGTTAAAACATCAACACTGCTGCTTTTTATCTGGACACTTCCCTCGCGCAATGAATAAAGACTTGTGCTAACTTTAAAAGCCGGTATTCAGAAACAAATCTTAATCCAAAATGAGAAATGAATTAAATAAAACAATTGTCAACGGATTTGTGAAAGCTATCAATGATCACGATGTAAATGAGATAGTCAAACTGATGTCGGAAGACCATATCTTCATAGACGCCATGGACAATAAATCAGTTGGTAAAAAAGGGATGAAAGAAGCTTGGGAAGGATACTATGAATTATTCCCAGATTATCAAATAGAGATTTCTGACATAACCGGAAATGAATCTGTAATTGGACTATTTGGTTATGTAAATGCTACATATAAAAATTTAACAAACGATTTGAATAGTAATTTCTGGAGAATTCCTGCCTCGTGGAAAGCAATTGTAGAAAATAATAAAATAAAACACTGGCAGGTGTATTGTGATTATACAAACCTCCTTAAGATAATAAATAAAAACAAATAGAAAATCCTGACCTTGATATTTTAAATTTAATACTTGAACTAAAAGCAAGTTGACTGTAAGGCGAGAATAGCAAAACTATCAGGTATTTAAACAAATTGATAATTATGAAAAGTATGCCCCAAAAAAAAGTATTAGTGTTTCTTTTAAAAGCATTTGAAACTATGGAATTTAGTGTTTTTATAGATGTTCTTGGTTGGGCCAGAAATGATTATGGACATAATTTGTTCGTTGATACTTGTGGTTTTACTGATACAGTTATAAGCACTTTTAATGTACCTGTAATAGTAGATAAAACCTTTGGAGAAATAAACGTTGACGAATATGACGCCTTAGCTATACCAGGTGGATTTGGGGAATTTGGTTTTTATGAAGAAGCATATGACGAAAGGTTTTTAAAATTAATTAAGGAATTTAATGCAAAAGGTAAAATCATTGCGACTATTTGTTCTGCGGCATTGCCTTTAGGAAAAAGTGGAGTTCTTAAGAATCGGAAAGCAACTACATACCACTTGAAAGACGCGTATTGGCAAAAAAAACTGAAAGAATTTGGAGTGAATGTTGTGAATGAACCAATTGTAGTTGATGGTAATATTATTACGTCCTATTGTCCTGAGACAGCTCCAGATGTTGCATTTGAATTATTAAAAATGCTGACCTCAGAAGAAGAAATGACAGTAATAAAAAAAGCTATGGGATTTTAAGAAAAATGCTAACAAAATTATTTGTGCCTCAACCACTCAAGTGCCCGTTTAGTTTATACCTGCAACGGGAGAAATTCCCAGTTACTTAGAAAACCTGTACTGCGATCACGCCTTATCACAATAAACTTTGTTCCATGACTGCAAAAACACATGCCATACCTTCCTTGCGCCATAACTCCGCCAGCTGGCGGATCATGATTTTTGCTCGCCAACGCGTTCCGCCAGCTGGCGGAAGGCCAACTCATTAAAACGCCGGGACGTTGTGTGTAACGCTAGAAATATCCATATAATTTGAGGCAACAAACATCAAGCGTTAGTCGTTATTCTTAAAACAAGGATTATGAAAACAGCATTGTTTTTTATTTCCATATTGATTTCTTTGGCTGCTTTCAGTTGCAAAAAAGACACTACAAGCCAACAGGTCATTACAATTCCAAACGGAGATTTCGAGCTTTGGGACAATATGCCAACTTTACTTTTTTGGCAGACAAACAGCTGCCCCGCTTGTGATCCTCCGTTTGAAACGTATATTGTGCAAAAAGTGACAGATTCTTCTAATGGACTATTTGCAGCTAAACTTATATATAACAACGTATACAGTAGTTTTGCTTATAATAAATTTTCTATTCCCTCGCATCCGACACTTTTAACAGGATATATAAAATCAAATATAGCAAACAGTGATACTGTAATAATCCATATTGATATATTATCGGGAAATAATATTGTTGACACTGGTAACTGGTATGAAACTACGTCATCAACAAATTATACAAAAATAGAAATACCAATTTCACAAAATACTTCTTCAGTGGATTCAGCTTTAATAACAATTGTTGGCGGGAAAAAGCAAAACACAGAATTATATGTTGACAATTTTGTATTGATCAAAACAACTAAATAAGCACTACGCACAACACTCTTGATATAGGTAATTACCTTCAGCTGCCCGGACGGATTCGTAATCAGCTCCATAAGTCAATGCGATCAAATTCAATTCCACTTATTAAACTTACGGTACAATGACTAATCCTGCTGTCGAGACAAGGTCAATAGGGCTTCCGGCCGGCGCGTCCGTCAGCTTCCGGATCATTTTTTTTGCTCGCCACCGCGATCAGCCAGCTGGCGGAACAGCAACTAATCAAACCGACGGACGGTTAGGTTTCATCATTCTGCGACCAAACCCTTCTTAGGTACAATCTTTGAAACTTTGCCCATAAAAACTAAAAATATGAATCCTGTATATTTACGCATCCGGATTGCTGCTATTGGCGCCCCGGTTTTTATTTTTCTGTATGGCTTATTGCGACTCATCGAGGTTATGGAAGGCAATCAAAGTCATGGATTTGTATGGAATATAGGACATGTTTTGTTTTTCTTCTCATTCGTACTGTTCGGAGGGCTGTCTGTCGAGTTGAAGCGACTAGTCCCAAGTAAGAGCAAAGTTTCAAAGGGCGGAGCGTACCTGGCAATGGTGGCCAGTTTGTTAGGGATAGCATGCTTTCTTTGGGGAATACTTGGCGACCTGATAAAGAACGTTGCGTCAGTGCCAACATTGTTGAAATTAGTCGGTCCACTTCTATTCCAGGTTGGCATGCTAGGGCTACTCATTATGTTAGTGGCCACACGACCTCGACAACTTCCGATCTGGACTCCGATACTGGTACTGATAGGGTTCCTTTTCTTCGCCATCAATTTGAACCTGCTTCCTATCGGCGCGCTCATCATACTTCTTGGATTGTCACCACTTGTATTCAGACGAGTTTCTAACGAATAAAAATAATATACTATGCCAACAAATTATGTAAAAACCATCCATGACGAAGTTCTTTTTGAGTATGCAAAACTCATTTCAAGATCTGCTTTTAATAAACTTGAATGGGGGTTTATCACTAGCACTTTTTTTAAATTAAAAAAAGGTGACTTAAAAATATCTGATACAATTAGAGAATGGGAAGCAGAACAGGAATTACCTAAACATTGTGTATTTTGTGGATCAGTAGAAAACTTGTCAACTGATCATCTAATTCCAAAAAACAGAGGGGGTGATAATTCTGCAGACAATCTTGTTTTAGCATGTAAATCCTGTAACTCATCCAGAGGAGACAAAGGTGTATTTGAATGGCTGGGACTTAAGAGAAAAGATAACCTTCATCGGCTTGTTGCCGGCAAATATCTGAAACAACTTCTGAAAATTCATGAAGAACAAGGGACTTTAAACATTTCCAGAAGTGACCTTACAACCCTATGTACAAAATGTCCACTACCTGATATTTGTAAAGAATGGGACAAAGTAAACTCATTGACATGTTTTTGTCTGGAGAGTGTCCTGCCATATAAATAAAAAAGAACAGCCTATAACACAAACAATAATGGTATGTTATTTCCCTCCTTCGTGGGACAATTTGTCATGCTTTTTGTATGACTCTGAGCCACTTACAAGGACCAGAACTTAATCTAAGTTCGCTTCGCTCAGTTAATGCCTTCGGCACGATACTGTGCAAGTGCCTTTTCTTAGCTTCATCCACCGGATCTATTTCCCGGCCGTCTATCGAACTTGTGCCGCGATTATACCAACACGCAATAAAATGTAACAGCACCTCACAATTATAAACCAACTTGACCTTGGACTTAACAACGAGCTTACTGCTTATATTAGAGCCAACCAACTTTCTGACTTTTCAATTGGCAGAGTAACTCAGGAACATCGGGAACGATATGTCGTTTCAGACGGTGAGAAAGAGTATGAAGCTGAAATTACAGGCAATCTAAGATTTTCAGCGAATTCCAGAGCTGACTTTCCTGCTGTCGGGGATTGGGTGGCTATGATAATATATGATTCCGGACAGGCAATCATTCATAAAATACTACCTAGAAAATCAGTACTTAAAAGACAGGCTGTTGGTAAATTTGGTGAAATTCAGATCATTTCCACAAATATTGACGTTGCATTTATTATTCAAGCAATAAACAATAATTTCAGTATAAACCGACTTGAAAGATACTTGACAATATGTTATTCAGCTAATATTGAGCCAGTTCTGGTGATAAGCAAGATTGATTTATCCTCTGAAAAAGATATTCAAAAAGCAATAAGCGACATCGAAAGAAGAGACAAAAAAGTTAGGTATATCCTGCTCAGTAATATGACTCTAAAAGGACTTGACCAAATATTGGATTTTATACAAAAAGAAAAAACATATTGTGTAGTTGGATCTTCAGGAGTTGGCAAATCAACCTTGATCAATAACCTGTTAAAAAAGAACGTATTAAAAACAGGACAAATAAGTCTAAGCACAAATAAGGGAAAGCATACCACCGATCATCGTGAATTATTTGTTTTGGAAAATGGCGGTATTATAATCGACACTCCAGGAATGAAGGAACTGGGTATTACAGATAATACAGAGGGGATTAAGACGACTTTTCAGGAGATAGTTAACATCTCAAAAAATTGCAAATACCCTGATTGTAAACACATTAATGAAATTGGATGTGCTGTTATCGATGCACTAAATGATGGGGCTATCGACAAAGATTCTTATGACAATTATCAAAAAATTCAGAAAGAACAAGAAAGATTTCAGACAACAGTTTCAGAAAAAAGAAAAAAAGACAGAGCCTTCGGTAAAATGATTAAGAACTATCATAAAGAGAATAAAAAAGGTTTTAAGCATAACACGGACAGTTAGGTAATAAGTTTGTCGCGGTTTTTGCATATCGCTACTTCATGTAAGACAATTTCGTAATCCGGGTTGCACCCGGGGATACTCTCAGTTGCACACAATTAAAATTCTGCATCTGGAAATATATGTGGCTTCGATCAAACTTAAACAGAAAAACTGTGCCAGTGCATTTTCGGGACTTTCTCGACAAAGACTATATTCCGGCCGTTTATAAAACTTGTACCACAATCGCGCCTTAACATAATAAACTTTGTACTATGACGGCAAAAACTCACACCGTACCCTCCTTGCACCGGGACTATTTCCCGCCTAAAGTACAAGGACACTACATGGATGCTTCGTCAGGTAACGCTTACTCCCTTAACCATCGGGCCGTTTGCATTATATTTACTACCCCGAATAAATACTATTTAAATGTCTGATTCGAACAAAGAAATAAGATAATCGTTTATCATCTGATTAAAGTAGCACAGAGATGACAACAGCAAACAATAAACCTACATTTGCACCACAACTTTTTATCCCAAGCGGAGTAAAGGACATTTCATTTTATTTGAATGCATTCGGCGCAAAAGAAACTATTAAATTGCTAAATGATGATGGAACTGTTCATGTGGCTGAACTTTCTATAAATGGAACAATTTTTCATCTTCATGAGGAAGGGGTACAAAAAGGACGGTTGACGCCTGCTGAAGCAAATGGAATCACTACACTCATTGGGCTTTTTGTGGAAGATGTTGAGTTAGTTATGAATAATGCTCTTAAGGCTGGTGCAACTCTCCTGAGTCCCGTTCAGGATTATGATTATGGCTACCGTCAGGGAGATATCAAGGATCCATTTGGGCATCAATGGATGATCGAAAAGAAAATCTAGTCAGTATTTGTAATCATTAATACTTCAATGTTAACCGGACGGCTTAATTGAGCTGCTGATACGAATAGAGATAAGTTATGAATCAAACAGACTCTGATTTAAAAAAATATCCTACAATTGGTGTATGTGGTCTTGAGTGTGGCCTTTGCCCGAGATATTATACCTCAGGGACTTCCAGATGCCCCGGATGCGGTGGACCCAAATTTTTAAATAAACACCCTTCATGCTCATTCTTAACATGCTGTGTTAAGAAAAATAACTTTGAAGTTTGTGCTGATTGCCCAAATTTCCCATGTTCTAAATTCAGATCCGAAATAGAAATTCAAGATTTTGAAGGATCTTCATCTTATCCGCCATACAAAAAGATAATGTTAAATCTTAATTATATAAAAGAGCAGGGAATTGAAAATTATATTGATGCTCAAAAGAGGCGAATTCGATTACTGGTAAAATTATTACAGGATTTTGATGACGGCAGATCAAAAAGTTTCTTCTGCAAAGCAGTGGCATTACTTGATATTAAAAGCATAGAAGACTCCTTAAATAAAACATTTCAGAAAATAAAACCAGACAAAATAATGTCAACTGATATAAAAATAAGGGCTAAAATTCTAAAGAACATTCTTAATGAAAATGCTCTCAGGAATGGAATTCTGCTAACAAAAAAATAACAAAAAGCCTAAGCATAAAATGGATAATAAAGGTAATTTGTATCGTCATGCTTTTCGCATGACTTTGAATCACATACCAGGATCAGTACTCAACCCGGCACCCCGATTCCCACAACTGCTCTCAATTAAAATCCCGCACCTTGACAATTATCTTTCAGGTTGACAATATAGTTTCAAACCGGAAGTGCCAAATGTTAACAAAAGATGCAAAAACTAAATTATTACCAGCGATTTGCAATCACGCTGATCAAAGACAGTTTCGAATGTATTGTAATTATTATTATATTATCAAAAAATTCTTATGTCATCAAATCAAGATTTCGTAGACTTTGTAATTGGCCAATTACAATCTGCCGGGGACATAACATTTAAGAAAATGTTTGGTGAGTATGCTCTATATTCTGGTAACAAAATTTTCGCACTCATTTGTGATAATAAACTTTTTATAAAACCAACTAGTGCGGGTAAGAATTATATTTCGGATGTTGTTGAAGTCCCGCCATATCCTGGTGCTAAACCGAGCTTTTTGGTAGAAGAAAGGATCGAGGACCATGAATGGTTGAGTACTCTGGTTAAATTAACGGTAAGTGAACTTCCAGAGCCAAAACTGAAAAAGAAAAAAAAGGAACAGCCGCTAAAAACAAGTAAGCGTTGAAGGCCTGGATCGAAAAGCATCAACAAGACGTTGATAAGCGATGGGAGGCAATATAATCTTCATTATGAACACAAATGACAAAGGATTCGGTTACAGTCTTAAAATTGGCCCGAAATGCTAACCCGGACTATTTTATCTTCGCATTAAAAAGTCGAACAGAGCAGAATTTAAACCGCTTACTAAATCTAGTGCCAGCCGGAAAAATCCTGAAGCCAGGACAAAGTCAAAAGGGCAGCTCTCCTTAGCCTGCGGCTACGGCGAACAAAGCCGGCCGACTCCTCCAGCCCATTAAACTGCCGGATTATAGTGGTCATTTCCTGGTTTAACTTATGAAAAATACTGATATGAATTTTGAAAACTCCTGGGGTAACCAGACAAGAGCCGAGTCTTATTCAAAACTCGGATTCCCAAATACGTATTACTTAGCATACCGTGATTTGCCAGAAATAATTTCCAAACATGTGTCTGGAAATCGGGCAATCGATTTTGGATGTGGGACTGGCCGATCATCTCGTTTCTTAAAAAAACTGGGATTTAATGTTATTGGTATCGATATCTCAAATGACATGCTTGAAATAGCCAGAAATTTTGATTTATCCGGTGATTATAAATTAGTTTCAAATGGGAATTATGATCATCTTGGTTTAAATCAATTTGATCTGGTTCAATCAATTTTCACTTTTGACAACATTCCTGACTGGGAGAACAGAACAAATATTCTGAAAGGATTACGTGACTTAATAAAACCAACTGGTAAAATGATATGTCTCGATTCAACTCCAGAACTTTACGTAAATGAATGGGCATCATTCACTACAAAGGACTTCCAGGGAAACTGGATTGCCAAAACAGGTGACATCGTATGTGATATAATGCTTGATGTTGAAGACAGAAGACCAGTAGAAGACATTTTTTGGTCAGTGGAAGATTATCATAAATTGTTCAATCTGGCAGGTCTGGAAATTGAAGCAACTTATAAACCTCTGGGCTATAGCAATGAACCATTCGATTGGAAATCGGAAATGGAGATTGCGCCATGGATGATATTTGTCTTAAAAAAATGTGACTAAATTGATCCCCAGGAGTTCCTGGATTAATAAAAAAACGGTACAAAACTAAGTCGTTTTAATTAATTGGCTTCCCTCCCCGCCTTGTTACACTTGACAAATTAGTTATATCATGACAAAGGCTTCGCATGGTGCGGCCGGCAGCCCGGACAAAACAGTAATGCATGAAAAAGTATTTGAGAATTAACTTTTACCTGCTTATCAAATTTTACAGCACCTTGACAGATCCTGTGACCAGGATAAAGTCAATAAGCCAGCCGGCCGAAGCGTCCTCCAGCTGGAAGAACGTCAACTTAATTAAACCGTAAGGCCGTTAGTGGTCATTCCCTATAGATTTGATAATCAATTATATATGCAAATAAATGATTTAAAAAGTTATAATTAATCCGTATTAGAACAAAATCTAACATATTCATGTTATAACGATGGATAGATAAAAAGATCCAATAATTAGACAACCTTTAAATTTGATAAAATGGCACAAATCAATCCTCATATTAACTTCAACGGGAATGCAGAAGAAGCATTTACATTTTACAAATCAGTCTTTGGCGGAGAGTTCGTAAAGATTATTCGTTTCAAAGACATATCAAGTCCTGGATTCCCGGTGACAGAAAATGATGCCAATAAAATAATGCACATTGCTTTGCCTATTGGGAAAAATATTCTAATGGCAAATGATGTTCCGGAAAGTATGGGACTGACAAATGAAAACGAAAATAGAAGTAAAATTTCAATTAGTGCAGAAAGCAAAGAAGAAGCTGATAAATTATTTAATGGGCTATCTGTAGGAGGACAAATTGAAGTTCCGATTGGAGACAGTCCTTGGGACTCATATTTTGGTATGTTTAGAGATAAATACGGTATTGAATGGATGGTAGATTTTGACCCAAAATATAATGGGCAAATTTAACCTAAGAAAAACCACTAACCGCTTACAGGGACTATAAAGATTAGCTGTTTCCCGCGTTCGTGGGACGGGTCATCATGATTTTGGCCAGAATCTGAGTCCCCATGACACGTATTAAATCCGGCATCAGAACACGCATGGCTGCACCCAGTCAAAATTAAACCACGACGGCAAGGAGCAAGCCATACCCTCCTTGCACAAGTACTATTCCCCGGTTAAAGTACCCTGACCCTGACCCGATGCTTTAAGGTAGCACAACCTCCCTTTATTGCCGGACCATTATGATTAAATCGCCTGGTACCAGCACGCGAGAGAACTTCGCACCTGAAACAAAATATGATTAAATTTATCATCCAAATTTTTGAATTGATTAAGCAATTTGTGAATAATTAAGTGCCATGAAACATTCTAAAGTAATTCTAATCTTATGTTGTATTGTCCTTTCATCATGTACAACCACTAAAATGTTAACCTCAAATGTCAAACCCATTGAAGTTACAGATCTAAAAATGATGGAGCCGTTCTCCTACATTTCAATGATAAAAAAAGGTAATAAAAGTCAATTGGACGATAGTATTTCATTCATGTCCAAACAACTTATTTTCAAAGTTCTAAATAACTATGGAAGGCAATTACCGCTAACTGGTGAGATTATTTTATCTGATACAGCTACAACAAATAGTCTTGAAAAGGAGTATGAGCTGCTTATACAGACCGCAGACAGAACGAAAAACATTTCAAACCTCAAAATAACTCCTACCCTTGACAAAATATTAGAAGCTAATGAGACGAGATTTGGTCTTGTAATTATCAGTACCGGATTTACCAGAGCAAAAGGAAATTATGGAAAACAGGTAGCCAAGGGAGCTGCATTAGGAATTTTAACATTAGGAATGTACTATCAGGTACCGGTTAAAGCGTATTCGACTATATACGCAATGATTGTAGACTCAAAAGATAACAATGTTGCTTTTTTCAGAAAGTCATTCCTCCAGGACATGGAACCATTGGACGAGTCTGGAATGACAAAACAATTCAAAAATATATTTGATGGATATTTCTGGAACTCAAAATAATTGCCAGCTGGTAACACGGACAGTTTAAATAATTAGCTTCCGCTTCGTCTCTATACATCAGACAAAGGCTTTATATCATTTCAAAGGCTTCTCGGGACAAGGTCGTCAGTCCGGACTACATTATCACAGCATTTAAGAGTCTATAAGGGAAAAATCTACCCTGCTTATTAAAATCTCTGGTACCTGTCCCGATTGCTATCGGGATGATCCTGCTCCCGAGATAAAGACAATAGGGTTGTAGGCCGACGCGTTCGCCAGCTGACGGAACAGCAAATTAAACCGCCGGGCCATTAAGATTAGTTCTCTCGCTGCCCGACAGACAACTTTCTGACCGACTTCGGTTAAAGCTTGACCACTGATTTGGCAGTTTTGCTATTGTGCGATACTCAACATTACCCGCGTTTAAAAACAAATGCCTAATGTCCTTGTTCCTTTTTATTAACTTTGATCTTTAATGAAAGATAAATGTTGATATTAAAACTTCAAAAAATAAAACAAAGCTTATTACTACGTTGGAGGATGAGTATTAGTCATATATGAATTCTGAATAAAATGAGGCAAAACCTGACATAACTATATTGACCCTTTTCCAAATTTGGCAGATAATGCTTAGACGCCGGAAAATTAATGACCAAAACAAACAATATACAAACACTAAAATTAATGAGTTCAAATTCACTATGGTTACAGAGACATCTCCACCTTTATTCAATCGGACTAATAATTATGTGCTTGGGTGCAAACCGTATAGGAGCACAACCTACTTTTAAACAGGAACGACCGCGCATCGTTATTACGACTGATCCGGAACTCGATGATAATAATTCGCTTATCCGTTTTTTACTTTACAGCAGCGATTTTGAAGTTGAAGGCCTCATTTATGCAAGCAGCGGGTACCACTGGAAAGGAGATGGAAATGGTACGAAGTGGTATGTTCCCGGAAGAGAATATGCACGTTTTGGTTTAGATACATGTCCTTGTGAGTCATGGCGGTGGCCAAAAAACGAACGCTTCATTCATAATGCGGTGGAAGCCTATGCGAAAGTTTATCCGAACTTAAAAGCGCATGACTTGGATTATCCAGCTCCTGATGAACTGAAGTCAAAAATCCGATATGGAAATATTCAATTCGATGGGGATATTTCTAAAGACTCTCCGGGCTCAGATCTGATCAAGTCTCTGATTCTTGATGATAAGCCCGGGCAGCTATATATAGCAGCGTGGGGCGGACAGAGTACGATAGCCCGCTCGCTGAAATCAATTCAGGAACAGTACGAAAATTCTATTGAATGGGAAAACATCAAAAAGAAGATATCGCGTAAAGTAATACTTCTCCCGTCTGGTGACCAGGATGACACCTATGCTATTTATATAAAACCAAACTGGCCTGATATTGATTACAGGCAGTTCCAGGGTGGCCCAAACTTTAGCTATGGTTCGCAATTAGGTGCAAAACCAGAGGATTCGGTTTATTTGACCTCATCATGGATGAAGGAAAATATATCAGATCGCGGACCGTTAGGAGCATTATACCGGGTATGGGGTGATGGAAAGCAGTTGGTTAAAGGTGACATAATGGATTATTTCGGTTTATCAGGCTACTCCAATGATCAACTAAAGAAAATGGGTTATAAGGTATGGATGCCTGTACAGGAAAAAGGTTCGTGGCTCGGAGAAGGCGATGATGGAACATTTATGAATATGCTCGGAAACGGACTACGCGCCTATGAGAAGGGACCATATGGCGGCTGGGGCGGCCGCCAGGTAAGTGACCATGAATTGAAAGGCTTTTCTTTTCAGATGAGTGATACTTCTCAGCAGGCTATGGTTTCTACACTCAGTTCATTAACCAGCCAGGTAAATAAAAGCTCAAACGTATATCCAGATTTCTTTCCTGCAGCTCAACGGGATTTTGCAGCACGTATGAAATGGTCTGTAACATCAAAGTATTCTGATGCGAATCATGCACCTTTAATTAATATTGAAGGACCTCTCAATGTTTTAGCTTCTCCGGGAGAAACAATCAGATTAAATGCAAATGTTTCGGATCCGGATGGAGATATTGTCTCTATCAAATGGTGGCAGTTCCAGGTGGGAACTTATCAAAATAAAGTCGATATTTCAGATGGGAATACTGCCCGAGCCAAAGTACTTATTCCTGAAGACGCTATACCAGGACAAACCATTCATGTCATAGTTGAGGCAGCAGACAACGGTTCTCCGGCTCTCACAAGTTATCAGCGCATAATTATTATTGTCAGGAACAAATAGTTTTTGGACCTCATTGGTTTTTCCGACCAATAGAGTGAGAAAAAACTTCTGTTAATTGAGGGACAGATCGTCACAGCGTTTGCAACTCACTAATGTCCTGGCATAAATTGTTAATTTATGACCTGCGGGGATTACTTGAGGGTCCGGCAATTCACATCTTTTTTCAGTCTTTTTTGTTGGTACGAGTATATGCCACTTTTTTATATGCCCTGGGGGAGAGATTTAATTAACTGAACATTTGAATATTTAATATACTGGCAAACACGGAATGAACCCAAAGTGGTATTATTGATTAAATTATTAAGCTGGTATTATAAAAAAATTTAAACGGGCGATAAATCTGATTTTAGTTGGATATTTGATTGTAATTATTGATGGATTTGCTACATACTATATCAATATAAATTTAAAGTGGTTACACTTTTTAAGCTGATGCCTGCAATATTTGAAAATCTGTTTTATAAAAAGTAATTTTCAAAATCTTAAGTGAAATTTACACTATATGATACCTGAAAACAAAAAAGATGCATTTAAAAGAGCTTTAAATTCGACTTTTGGAGTAACCTCATATGAAGACATACAAAGACTGACTACAGGACTTAGTAATGCACTGGTCTTACGTGTCACAGTACTAGGCAAACCATACCTGGTAAAAATCGCACGTTCAGATACTTTAAGTGATCCAAGTCTATATTATTATGGCTGCATGAAATCTGCTGCAGAAGTCGGCCTTGCGCCAAAGATTTGGTATACTGATGTTAAAGATGGGATTTCGATTACAGATTTTGTTGAGCTAAAACCTTTCCCTCTTGCCAAGGCAAAATTCGAATTAGCAGATTTGCTTTTCAGGGTGCACTCACTATCACCTTTCTCAAAAACTATTCACAGTTTAGATACAACCAACAGATTTGCTCAAAAATTTAAAGAAGCAAAAATTCTGCCTGAGAATATAACAATTGATCTCTTTAGCTCACTTGAACGAATTAATAATGTTTATCCTAGAAAAAAAGAGGATTTGGTACCCTCCCACAATGACCTGAAACCAGAGAATATTTTATATGATGGCAAGAAGGCTTGGCTTTCAGATTGGGAAGCAGCATTTACAAATGACAGATATTCCGATTTGTCAATAATAGCTAATTTTGTTGTTACAAATGAAGCTGATGAACTAGAATTTCTAAACAGGTATTTTAGGCGAAATGCAACTGAAAATGAACTTGCAAAGTTTTATCTGATGCGCCAGGTCATGCATATTTCTTACTTTACTGTATTTATGGTGATTGTAGCTGCCAAAGGTAATTTAATTGATATAAATGCCATTCCTGAACATGACTTCAGGGACTTTCATAATCGAATGTGGGAAGGCAAAATAGATTTGGCTTTGGATGAGCTCCGACTGGAGTATGCTATGGTGCACCTGGAACAATTACTCCAAAATCTGCGAACGAAACGATTTGAAGATGCTTTGATAATTGTTGCAAGGGACAACCTGGACTGACCTGCAAGTACAATCACAACTAATCGTTCGCTTAATTTGCTCAAATATTTATGTATTATTAGATTCTTTAATGACAAAAGTTTTTTATGGAGCCAAGAATAGAAACTCTAGCTGAAAAAAAATTAATCGGCATGCGAATTAAAATGTCGTTTTCAAATAATAAGACTTTCGAGTTAAGGAAAAACTTTATGCCTCGACGGAAAGAAGTTACAAACTCTGTCACAACTGATCTGTTCTCAATACAAGTTTATGACCAAAACTATGATTTCAATATTTTCGACCCGGAAGCAGAGTTTGAGAAGTGGGCTGCCATTGAAGTATCTGACTTTAACTTAATTCCTTATGATATGGAACCGTTTATTTTGGCAGGAGGGCTTTATGCGGTTTTTATTCATAAAGGTGCTGCAAGTAATGGACCAAAAACGTTTAAATACATTTTTGGGACGTGGTTGCCGGGTTCAGATTATATTTTGGATCATAGACCTCATTTTGAAATACTGGGACAGAAATATATTAATGAAGACCCAGCTTCAGAAGAAGAAGTATGGATACCCATAAAACCAGAAGAGCTTGTATAGAACAAGCAATTATTAATTACATTTGAAAAATTCACAACAAAAACCTGGAGCGGACGGTATAGTTAAGTGTCTTTGACAACCCCGACTCCTTCTCGATTAGCCCCTTAGGCCTATGTGAGCAAATTCATTTCAACTTATCAAATTTTATTGCACCCTGATAGTTCCTGCAGCCAAAACAAAGTCAATGGCGTTACAAACCAACGCGTTCCCAAGCTAGCGGATGGTCTCTTGCATCTGCCCAAATGAACAAAATTATTATTAGAAATGTTAAGAAAATCAAGTGAGAATTTTATGAGTGCTATTGCTTTACAATTGTGATTTATGCTAACATAATATACAGGGGAAATGAGAAAACTGATAATGTGGAATATAATAACCCTTGACGGTTACTTTGAAGGAAATCAAAACTGGGACTTGACTTTTCATAATGTTATTTGGGGACAAGAACTTGAAAAACTAAGCATTGAGCAATTACATTTAGCAGACTACCTTGTTTTTGGACGTGTAACTTATGAAGGCATGGCGGCATATTGGACTAAGGAAGAAGGAGAAGTTGCCGACCTTATGAACAGAATCCCAAAACTTGTTTTTTCTAAAACACTAAAAGTTGCTGACTGGACCAACTCGACTCTAATAAGTGAAAACGCCACCGACGAAATCATGAAACTTAAAGTGAAAGGTGGTAAAGATTTGTATGTTTTCGGAAGTGCAAACCTTTCGGAAACTTTTATAAGTGACAACCTTTTTGACGAGTACCGAATTGGAATTGCACCGGTTATTTTAGGTAGTGGACGACCACTTTTCAGAAAAGGTATTTCTCCTAAAAATCTATCTCTCGTTTCAACACAACAACTATTAACAGGCGGAGTGATTTTGAGATATAAGAAATGAAATCAGTCATTTATAGAACAGTCATATACAAAAGATTATCTGTTGTTTTTTAATAAAAAGGAGGTTTACCATGTCAAATATTATTGATTTTGAAAATGTATCCATAGCGGGTTTAGAATCATCACCTGTATCAAAATCACTTGCAGGTTTACGAGCCAACGAATCAAGGTATTTTAAGAATAAATACAATCATGATTTTACCGTTAGCCCTGCAACCAAAAGCAAAGATATACTTGACTATGTTAAAAATATTCTTCTGATTGAACGTGATATTAAAATTTCATCAAAGCCCCTTGAAACATCTGAATTCGTGGTTGACGGTATAAAATGGACATACGTATTCTATGAAAGCGGACTTTCAATCAACGTTATGTATACAATGAATGATCCTAAAAAAAGGGCAGTCGGCTTTAAACTTTCAGAAGGAATGGAAGTACCAAAAGAGCTCGAAGAGAAATTCAAGTTTGCAAAACAAAAATCAAAACTTGCAGGAATAATTCGTGGTTCTTTTTTTGTGATAAAAGGGGAATATTAAGACAATTGAATTATCGCTTGACTGATAGACGCCGAAACGAGACAGTTTTAAAATTGGACGAATTGCTAACACTAATGGTATAAATAATTGTCTGCGGTGAGCTCGTCCGGCGGCTCATGTCGTCCTCGGGTGATTTCGTCGGGCCAGGACCTGGAAAAATTCTGAATGACAGGGCGTAACTTTGATTTTCTTTTGACGCTGGCAATAGAATGAACTTTCACGAGTATAAAAAAACTGGGAAAATATGCAATCACGCGGACCCCTTATGATAGAGCATCGTCTGATAGAGCAGATGCTCTCGGTAATCAAAGCCACTTTATCGAAAATCGAATCGGAACACGATTTAGATCCGGTATTTGTGGATATAGCTGTTGATTTTATTCGAGTATATGCCGATCGGACACACCATGGTAAAGAGGAAGAAATTCTTTTTCGGGAATTGAAAAAGAAATCATTGTCCGTTGAGGACCAGCGAGTGATGAATGAACTGATCAAAGAGCACATGCTTGGACGCAAAACGACGGAAGCGATTGTTAACGCTAATATTCGCTATCGGAATGGTGATAAAACTGCCTTAGCTGAAATAGTAGACAAATTTAAAACCCTTATCGAGTTCTACCCCAAACATATCGAAAAAGAAGATAAGAAATTTTTTCCTTCATCCAGAGCCTACTTCACCGATGAAGAGGACCAGGCTATATTGAAAGAATTCTGGGAGTTTGATCGTAAGATGATTCACGAAAAGTATCAATCATTAGTTGATAAATTAAGGAAACAACAATGATTCTCAGTTAAAGAATTCAAAGTAATAATACATTTAAAAAAAGAAAATAAGGCAGCACATAACAAGGACGGGTTAATTTATTGCCTTCGCCAGCCCATCCTTGTTTATCATATCATTAAACTCTCTTCCGTTTATCGCGACCTGGAACCATCAGGACAGTTTCATCGTGACACGACAGTGCACATCCCCCTACCGGCAAAGATAGCTTTCGGGATGGCAAAAACCACGCCAGCCCGATCCGCCAGCTGGATGAACGACAAATACACATACTGCCCGGCTGTCAGGCTCAAAAAAGGACATTTATTAAGTACAAAAAATAATATATTTATCTTATTATGGGTAAAACTTTTAATTTTGGCGAGGTTCTTTTCATAACAAAATATTTAATGAATCGGTTGAATAATACACTCTGGAATCTGGTAATAAAATTAGGGGCGAAAGTAAAAACTTGAGTGATACGCTTGAAATCACATGCATATATATAGTCCAGTAAAAAATATATTACCTGAAAAATATTAAAGAGTATGAAAACAAGTGCGCTTTCTATATTTCTATTATTATCGGTTTTCTTATCATCAAGTGTTTTCTCACAAATACCTTTAGCAAAGAGCATTGTTCTCCATGACCACTGGTCTATCCGGTCGTCTGCAAGCCTCACAGATGATGGCAGGGTTATATCTAAACCCGGTTATGTTACCAGGGAGTGGTATCCCACCTCGGTTCCAATCACTGTACTCGCCGCGCTGGTGAATAACAAGGTGTGTCCTGATCCCTATTATGGTAACAACTATATGGAGCTACCCGGTGTACGAAGGTGGGACAAGCCCGAGGGCAATCCCTTTGAATCGTCATGGTGGTATCGTACTGAGTTCGATCTTCCCTCCGACTACGCAGGCAAGCAAGTGTGGCTTAATTTTCATGGTGTGAATTATCGGGCCAATCTATGGGTAAATGGTCAGAAGGTGGCTGATTCCTCCCGAATGGAAGGCGCATACAGATTGTTTTCTTTCGATATTGCCCAATACGTAAAAGCCGGTCAAAAGAATTGTTTAGCGCTAGAAATATTCCCCCCGAAGGGGTTTGATCTTACGATCTCCTGGGTAGACTGGAACCCCACTCCACCCGACAGAGGAATGGGCATCTGGTACGATGTGATCCTATCTACGAGTGGGACTGTTGCTATAGACCATCCTTTCGTAAAAACCAGGCTCAACCTGCCTTCGACCGATCAGGCAAAACTCACTGTAATTGCTGAAGTGAAAAACGTGGAAAGCACCCCTGTCAAGGGCTTGTTGAAAGGCACAATAGAAAACATAAATTTCGCCAGGGAAGTAACCTTAAATGCGAACGAAACCAGGGAAATAACCTTCACGCCCGAAGAATTTTCACAACTTGTGGTGAATAATCCTCGTCTTTGGTGGCCTCATACCATTGGCCCGCAAAACCTATACAACCTGAACCTGAGGTTCGAAATAGACGGAAAAGTATCCGACACGCGTAATTTGCGTTTCGGCATCCGGGAGATCAGTTCCTGGATGAACAAATTTGACACGCTGTGTACTAAAGTGTTCCAGATAAATGGCAAAAACATTGTTATTCGTGGCGGGGGTTACGTGCAAGATATGATGCTCCGTCCATCCAACGAACGCGTGGATGCCGATCTCCGTTACCTGAAATTCATGAACCTGAACACACTGAGAATGGAAGCTCCCCGTGGTTCCGACTATCTTTTCGAACGTTGTGACGAGGAAGGCATCCTGATTATGGTAGGTTGGTGCTGTGGCTATCCCTTCGAGAGTTGGAAGAACTGGACACCGCACACCGCCGACATTGCTGAAGAAAGCTGGCATGATCAGATTGTCAATCTACGTGCACACCCTTCTGTTTTCACTTGGTTGTACGGGAGCGATAATTTTCCTCCAGAGGACATAGAACGGCGCTATATTGACGTACTGAAAAAATACGACGGAACAAGGCCATATTCATCCTCTGCAACCCAGGCTCCCAGCAAAATAGATGGTTACACGGGTTTGTGTATGGGACCCTGGCCCGAAGTGTATGGGTATGTTCCTCCCAGTTTCTGGTATTCTAAGCTTGAGTTTAATACCGAGTGTGGTCCTGGTGGCGAACAGCTTCCTCCCATCGAAACCATCAAATTGGTAATGCCCGGAAAGGATCTCTGGCCTGTTAGTTCGGGTTGGGACTTGCGTCTCCGAAAGGACTTTTATCCTTTTTCCCGCAAGGCACTTGAATCCCGTTATGGGAAACCAGTCAGTCTTGAGGACTATTGCTCCAAATCTCAGATTTTGCAGCTTGAAGCAACAAAGGCAATGTTCGAGGCTTTTGCCGGGAACAAGTATGAATCGAGCGGCGTCATTTATTGGATGTTTAACAGCGCCTGGCCAAAATTCTACTGGCAATTGTATGATTACTTTTACATGCCCAACGGCGCCTTTTATGGCGCTAAGAAGGCTTGCGAGCCTTTGCACGTTCAGTACAATTACAAGGAGAATGCGGTTCAATTAGTAAACAGTTTTTATCAGGACTATAAGAGATTAAAAGTTACTGCCAGAGTCTTCGATTTTAACGCTAAGGAAGTTTACGCTAAAGAAGTCATGACAAATTTGAAGGCAGATGAAAGCAAAATACTTTTTAAGCTGGGACAACCCAAAGCGCTTACCTATATTTATTTTCTGAAGCTTATGCTGCAAGATGAAGAAGGGAATGAAATATCATCAAATTTTTATTGGTTGTCGGACAAGGGCGATGTGAATGCCGATTTCAAAAATCTGGCCAAGCTACCCTCTGTTGATGTGACAGCAAAACTAAGCCCGCTATCAAAGCAGAATGGCAAGCTGAAACTCGTCGTTGAATTTACCAATCCTTCAACCTCACTCGCCTTTGGATTAAACCCTAAATTGCTCTCATTTTCGACAAAAGAGCCAATATTGCCAATCTTTTGGCAAGACAATTATTTCTCGCTATTACCTGGCGAAAAACGTACCATCGAAATGCAAGTGGATGCTTCACTGGTAACAGAAAATAAGTTGATATTCAAACTGGATGGCTGGAACCTGCGGACAGTTCAGGAACAAGAAATTCAGGTGCCTTAAATAATTCAGAAAGAAATTAAGATACCATGGCCGGGTTAAAAAAAGAAATGAACTGAAACAAATTACCTCACAAAGAGAAGAGTCATTTTAAAAGGTGCTGGTACTTTGGTTTTTACTTTCACATCAGATCCAACTTAAAAAATTCAAAGAGTCAATAAGTCCTTCAAAACTATTTGATTCTCTTGTAGTTTGATTATTTTGATTAATAAATTTCAAATGGTACAAATATAAAACGATCAAAATTTGTAACCATGACTAATCCTGCCTCTGTGAGAATGTCAACAGGGCTGCTGTCGGACCGGCAATTACCCAAACCGACCGGCCATTAGCTGCCATAGACATGGTATTGAAACAATTCCAACAAAAAAATTGTTTCTATTTATATAAAAACATTTATCAATTGACTCATTATGATCAATCTAAACAAAAGAAAAATAAATTTACAACTGGCAATGAGTTTCTGGATAGGCGTTGGACTTATGAGTATTATAAATGTTTGGAAAATTACTCAAGGGAATAATGCAGTCCTTTACTCCTGGATTATGTCTGGAGTTTCTGTAATATTTTTGATTATATGCATAATTTATCTTATCAACATAAATCAAAAAAGTAAAATCAAATAGACCGTCAATTCAAGAGAAAATATAACCCAATTATAAAATTTTGCTATATATCTGAATAGTATCAAAATCTAAATTCGACCAAAATGAATTCAACAACAGTAGACAATTACATCAAATCATTTCCTGAAAATGTTCAGGTGCTCTTAAATCAAGTAAGAGCCACAATTAAAGAAAATGCTCCTGAAGCAGAAGAAAGTATAGCCTATATGATGCCTGCTTACAAAATATTTGGAAAACCATTGGTTTACTTCGCTGCATTTAAGAATCATATTGGCTTTTATGCGACTCCCACCGGACATACTCAATTTGAAAAAGAACTCTCAACGTACAAACAAGGGAAAGGTTCTGTCCAATTTCCATTGGATAAGCCAATACCATTGACTCTTATTGCACGGATTGTAAAATTCAGAGTAGAAGAAAACTATATTAGAAAGTTAAAGAAATAATATACTGAACCAATAACTCAGACGGTTAGCTGAATTGCCTTCAGCAAACAGGAAGGTAAACTCTGATCCGCCAACTGGCGGAACGGCAACTCATAAACCACAGGACCGTTAGCATTCGGACCTGCTTCGCATATTAGGCTGACAAATTACAACTTTGATGACGATAACATAATAAAACAGACGGCCCGAAATGCCAACAGAAAAGGCATTATATCACTTAATAACCGGGTATTTAGTCTTACTCCAACTTTTAATTCATCGTATACAACTGTTTGTTGTTAAATAACAACTATAAATAGCCTACTTACAACTAATAGTGCATGTTTTTTTGATTATTCTGAAAATGAAGCCGACTATCTTTGTACAGTAAACAAATTAAAACAAAAAGCTATGTTAACTACTATGTTTATTGGAAATAAAATTGCAGAAGCGCGGAAGAGAATAAATATTTCTCAATCACGGCTTGCTGAGCGTCTATTCATCAGTTCACAGGCAGTCGGAAAGTGGGAGCGCGGAGAATCAATGCCTGACATAATTACTTTTAATCGTCTTGCAGAAATTCTGGGTGTTGACCTTAACTATTTTTCAGAAAGCTTCAAATCTGCTGCCACTGAATACGATAGCAATCAGATGGCCACCGTTGAGTCTATGGTTAAACAATCGGATGAATTGCCATCCGGAAGGCATCCCGACAGCTATCGGGAGAAAAAGCTTAGCTGGGATATGTCGCGCGGAAATTGGGTGGATGCTGACTTTTCGGGGCTGAAAAATCTGCATGAGAAATTCAGTTCCTCCAACATGCAGCGCTGCCTGTTTATCGGTTCTGATATGTCGGGACTTCTTCTAAAAAGCAATAATGTTGATAGCTGTGACTTTTCAGGTTCCAACTTCAGTCGAAGCCACATTCAAAATTCCAACTTAGCCAACAATTTATTTAAGGACTGTTCGCTGAAGGAAACTGAATTTTCAGAAAGCTATATTTTGGGCTGCGATTTCACAAGCGCTGATTTTACCGGAGTGGTGGTTAAATCTGGTGGACTGGAGAAAAATACAATTACTAATGCTGTGTGGAACCGAACCTCTTTTATTGATACACAGCTTACCAATATAGTTTTTACCGGTACATTGGAGGACTGCTATTTTGAAAACTGCGCATTTACCAGGGTGACATTCCAGAATGCTACGCTTATTAACACTTTTTTCAAAAACAAGAGTTTGAAACGGATCCGGTTTATTGACTGTAAAGCCGATCGGATGACTTACGAATTCCTGAAAAACGGGAAAGCAGATTTAACCGGCATCACGTTGTAAGCGGTCATTTTAGAGCAACTTAAAAATATCCGTATCAACAAATAAAAGGAATAATTATGATGAGATTTTTCAGGAGGTTTAAGGATTTAGGAATTGAAGGCGCACAAGCAAATTATTACGACAAAATCTCCCGCGAACATCGTATTGGTGAGATGAAGGAACAAGCCAAAGAGGTAACCAGGCATATCAAAGATGAAGACTCTGTACTAGAGATAGCACCTGGAGCCGGTTATCTTTCAATTGAACTATCCAAACTTGGGAAATATAAAATTACAGGAATGGATATAAGTAAGGACCTCGTGGAAATTTGTACCAGAAATGCAATTGAGGCAGGCGTTCAAGTTAAATTTCAACAGGGAAATGTTTCTAATATGCCTTTCCAATCAAATATGTTCAACTTTATTATTTGCGTTCTTGCTTTTAAAAATTTCAAAGAACCACTGAAAGCATTAAAAGAGATGCACAGAGTATTAAAGCCAGGCGGTACAGCTCTTATAATTGACCTGAACAGAAAGGCCTCAATAAAGGTGACCAAAAAAATCGCAGAAAACATGGGGTTAAAAGGACTAAAAGCATATATAGCTGGCGCAATCCAAAGGAGTGGTGCTTACAGCAGAAAAGAATTTGAATCCTTTATCTCTCAGACGGAATTTAAGGATAATGAAATAAGGAACAGCGAATTGGGTTTCTCAATATACTTAAAGAAATAAGTAAACCATACCCCTATCCTATGGCTGGCAGAACGGCACCTGATTAAACAGCAGGTCAGCCAGCTGTCAGGCGAATCAATACTTAGATTAAATGATTTAAACTATATATCTTTCGTAAAATTTTAAAATTCTATTATTTATGAAAAGCTTACTACTCTTGATTATTCCGTTTTTCTTCATTTCATGCGTGGATAATGTTCATAATTTATCCACTGACTCTATTGAAGGAACCTGGAAATTAGTTTCAGGAACCCTGATTGAAAAAGGTGACACATCTGTTACTCATTATGATAAAAATATATCCTTTATCAAAATACTCAATAAAACACATTTTGCTTTTCTGCAACACGATCTGAAAAAAGGGAAAGACTCCAGTGCCATTTATGTTTCAGGTGGTGGAAGGTACTCACTGATCAATAATGCATACACAGAACATTTAGAGTATTGCAGTGCAAGAGACTGGGAGGGAACTGATTTCAATTTTACTATTTCTATAAAAGGTGATACTTTGGTGCAAACAGGTGTGGAAAAAGTCGAGAATCTGGGTATTAACAGACTGAATATAGAGAAATATGTCAGATTACCTTAACAGTCCGGATTAAAATTATTAAAATTCTTACTCAACAAAAACATTCTAATTTTGTTCTTATCAAGTTAATAATAGTGGAATCTGAGTTTAGGATTATTTTCAATTGACCACTGCTGAATCAACCTTTAAAAATGGTCTTATGAAAAAGAATTTAATAATCATAATTGGTATATTAGTTATTGTTCCAAGATTAGCCGCTCAGACCGATACCACCAAACTTAAGGAGGAGATCAATAGACTTGAGATGGCTCATGCTGAAGCAATTTTCAATGGTGATGCGGCAGCATTAGATAGTCTTATGGATGACAACGTTACCGTTAACCATCCAACAAACCGGATTGTTAAGGAGAAGAAAGAATTACTTGGTCTTATTCATCATGGTGTCATTCGCTACACCGCCTTTAAACGTTACCCTGAACTATTCTTATTCTTTAAAGACATGGTTGTAGTTATGGGTCATGAGATTGTTGTACCTGCGAAAGGAGCACCTAATGCAGGAAAAACTTTACAACGTCGTTATACAGATATTTGGATGAATCGGGATGGCAAGTGGCGTTTAACGGTGCGACATGCAAATAATGTCTGTTCAAATATGCCTGAAAAGTCATAAGTCTATTTTATGAACTGCCAAAAAATATAAAAAGAAACCAAAACTCGTTTGGTTTAATTAATTGCCTGTCGCCTTCGCTCATTATCACATCCTGACAAACTTCTAACATCTGAACTGAATCTGCTTTGGCGGTCACTTTAGGCGGCCCGGAGAATGTATCCCATTATTGAGGATAGATTTGTAACAATTGTTGTAGTTTATTAAACCATTATTCGGGATTCAGTGTTATATAAATTTCTATTAAGCAAATAATAAATATTATGATAATGGTTTCAAGCATTCAAAAAGAAAAAGCTGAATTGTTCCTGAAATTTCATCAAGACAAAGAAATTTTAGTACTGTTAAATTCATGGGACCCCGGAAGTTCTAAACTAATTGAAGCATGTGGCTATAAAGCAATCGCAACAACTAGTATGGGAATAGCCGCCTCCTTGGGTTATCCCGACTGCCAGGTAATACAATTGCCAGAAATGATTGAAGCTATAACAGGGATCGTAAATGCAGTACAAGTTCCTGTAACTGTGGATATAGAAGCCGGTTATGGAAATAATTTAAATGAAATAATTGATTCGGCTAAAAAGATAATTGCAACAGGAATTGTTGGAATTAACATTGAAGACAGTATTGATTTAAATCCGGTATTGATTGACGAGATGGAATTTTGTGAAAGAATATCAGCTATACGTGCATTATCAGATTCACTTGGTTTTCATTTAGTAATTAACGCAAGAACTGATTCATTTTACACTTCGTCAGGATCGGTACGAGAAAAATTATCTGAATCAATAAAGCGTGGCAATAAATACCGTGAAGCAGGTGCAGACTGCATATTTATCCAGCCTGTATGGGAAAAAGAAACGATTTCAACACTGGTAAAGGAAATTAATGGCCCAATTAATATTCTTTCAAACCCCGGCATTGGGGCAGGATTACCTCCATCTGTCCGTGAACTACAGGATTTAGGTGTTGCCCGTTTAAGTATGGGTTCAAGTTTGATGAAAGCTACTTTAGCTTTAATTAAAAAAGTTGCTGACGAATTATCAGAAAAAGGAACTTACAATATTCTATTTGATTCTCTAACCCCGCTTCCAGAGGCTGCACTGGCCTATAAAATGGCAATAGGGTTAAGTAAATGAGGAAGAGCCAATAAAATTAACAATAAAGGTAAGTTATTGTCACGGCTTTTGCTTTTGTTCCTGCTTACAAGACAATTTCAGAATGGCCCTCAAATTCGGACACACATACGAATGCTGGTAAGATTCTGCATCGTGACAGCTTTCTACTTAAAGTACCAGGTTCAGATATCTATCCGGACGGGTCGGTAAAATGAGGTATTCCGGTCCATCTTCACAATTTTTATACCCAGCCGGTTTTTGAACGAAAATGCATCACTCTACTTACGTTTGCAGTCATTTGTATAAATTTATTTTTAGACTGGATTGTAAATGTAATCGTCTTACAAATTTTAGAAATTAATAATGAAAGAACTACCTTCTCCAATAGATGTAATGAAAACAATGCATCAATACATCTCAGATGCTTATAGAGAACTCCCTGAAAAAGAAAAAGGGACAATACAGTTTTGTCTTTATGAAGATCATGAAAAAATAAATTGTTACTTCTGTGCCAATGGTGAAGAAATTATTTTTTGTGAAGGAATAAGCGAATTTTATAATGTCAGACTCGATGCATCCTTCTCAGACTGGTTGGCTCTGGCTGAGAAAAGGTTGAATCCAATTATAGAGATAATTTAT
>DCFT01000203.1 GCA_002319885.1 Bacteroidales bacterium UBA1797 | reverse complement strand
ACGATAAATTTCTCATAAATAAAGCGTTGCAGATAGCAGAAAAAAATAATATCCGGATCCATAAAGGTGTATACTTATCTACAAGTGGTCCTACATTTGAAACCCCTGCAGAGTATAAATATTTCAGGATAATTGGCGCTGATGCTGTTGGAATGTCAACAACACCTGAAGTCATAATTGCACGGCATATGAATCTGCGTTGTTTTGCAGTGAGCATAATTACCGATCTGGGCGTTGAGGGAAAAATTGAATATACCACTCACGAATCGGTTCAGAATGAAGCTGCAAAAACCGAAAACCGGATGACAACTATTATGACGGAGATGATTTCGTCTCTATAACAAACTTATCTCTTTAGGCCTCTATGCTTCTCCATGTTCTTTGTGTAAGTTTTTAATTATTAGTTACACAGAGAGACACAGAGGGTGCACAGAGAACCACAGAGATAATGGACATTGAATTCAATACTAAAATTCCGGATTATATCTTTTCAAGGCAAGTCTGAAGAAATAAAAATGATTCCTCTGTGTAACTCTGTGCTTCTCCGTGTTCTTTGTGTAAGTTCTTAATTATTAGTTACACAGAGAGACACAGAGGGTGCACAGAGAACCACTGAGATAATGGACATTGAATTCAATACTAAAATTCCGGATTATATCTTTTCAAGGCAAGTCTGAAGAAATAAAAATGATCTCTCTGTGTAACTCTGTGCTTCTCCGTGTAACTCCATGTTAGTTCTTCTTTTTGTTACACAAAGTATCACAGAGTACTACAGAGAAAATCCAGTTGATTTTTCGCAACCTTTACTGACTTTGTGGTAAAAGAAAATCCAAATCTTAACCTTAGTTTCTGATTACTGTGCAGACTTTCTTCCACCTGGCCGTTTTGCCGGAGTCGTTATAGAGTGTAATAAGTAAAATATATATTCCGGTTTTAACTGTTGATCCATCCTGCCCCGTACCATCCCAGATAACTGAGGCTCCATTTCCGGCAAAAAGATTTGAAGCTATCTTCTTTATATAATTCCCTGCTTCATCAAAAACCAGCACAGAAACAACATTTCCATTACCCTCCAGATTCATCCTTATTGTAAGAAAATCTTCATTACCGTCATTATCGGGAGATATCTTTGATGATGAAAGCACCACATTGTCTGAAGCAGGGGGCATTTCTACACATACTGAATTAGCGGCTCCGGGTGTTCCCCATCCGGAACTCTCCGATGCAGAATGCCAGTTGGACGCTACCCCCGATTCACTTTCCGGATTTATTTTTTCAAGAGCTACCCCTTCATGGGATGAAAGAAGCGAATAGTGCATATCATCGTTATAGGCCAGTTCGTCAATCTGTTCCAGTTCCCTGTTGTACATTATCAGATGGCCCTTATCATCAGACATTGATGGCAGCGATGCTGCCTCAAAAAGATGATCGGCATCAGCCGAAAAGTATCGTTCTGAAATTTTCTTTTTATCTGTGGTGACAGCATAATAATCACCTGGTAAAATACATCTTCCAATTTCTGATATGCTAACTGCTCCCGACCTTTCACCTGATGCATCATTAACAGATACAACCTTTAACCGTGAAGCATCTATGACCTTACCTGAACAGTTATAAAGTTCGAGATAATCCTGATCACCCGGTAAGGGATTGAAAAGGATCTCATTAAAAAGTATATCTCCGGTCAGTGCCGGCTCTGACAGACCAAATTTAAAACCGGTTTTTTGTATCGGATTACCGGAAAAATCATGCAGGTCTCCTGAGGCTGCCAGGTCATAAAGTTGTGTTCGGTCAAGAGGATCTGTCAGTTTAACAAGGAAGTTCCGGAAAAGAGGATCTGAGGCATTGACATTTGATATTCCGGTCCCTTGTATTGTAATACTGCTTATATCGTCAGCAAGATTAAAAACAGGCTCCGTGAAACTGAGACTAACAGTTACACTATCCTCCGGAAAAACATTACTGATCCCCTGAAAAAAGATATCCGGGTTACTGTCCGATACGGAATTTACTGATCCTGGTGTACCTCCTTTCCTTGATGCGGATGCCTTCCAGTTGTCTTTGCCATAAAAGGGGAAACGTGTATCTATCATCTCGAGCGACCAGCCTCCGTTTGATTTCAGATCATCTCCATACCACTCGGATGAATATTCCACGCCGTGAATAAGGGTACCCGTACTATCAGAAATATAGATCAGCTTTCCGCCATCTGTGAGTGACGGAAATTGTTTCAATCCGGTGACCCTCCCGTATTTTTTAAAAAGCGATGTATCAGAGATGCTGCAAAGTATCACTATGCCCCCCGGATCGATTAATGTTCCGGGGATAAGAGTGTACTGGTCCGAACCATAGAGTCTCCAGTTCATAAGACTGAAAGTATATCCGGTTCTGTTGGTTATCTCAATGTATTCTTTGCCCGGCAATGAGACTTCAGGCAAAGGATCCGCCATTATCTCTGATATAACTATATCACCGGTCTCCGCCCATATTGTAGTAAATTCAACTTCAGCATTCTGAGAACAGTTTCCTGATAAATCGCATAATATATTGATATTCAAACTGTTTTTTGATCTGTTTTTGAAATTTTGGCTAAATTCAATAAGGTATGACAGGTTGCCTTGACGTATTACTGAGGAAGGATTGGTCTCCCTGTTATTTAACGTAATATTTTCAGGGATCATTATTCCATCTTCCGGTTCTTCATTCAGGCAGAGTATAACCGATCTCTTTCCTGCCGGATCACAGGAAGTTATAACCGGAGCTTCAACATCTTCATAAAATGTTCCGTTAATATCCACATCATCTATCCAGAGGAGTCTGTCGCATGTTGAAGAGTATCTGTAATAAATACAAAACCAGTTATTACTGAATAATTCATTATCGAAGCCCGATCCGGTTCCTATAACATCACCAGCGAGGGTGCTCACAGAAAAGGTCCATTTACCTTCCGGAGATCGTTCAACCAATATTTTTGCGACACCGGTTGTTCCTATATCGGTTTGCCAGTTTATCCCGCAATTTATAACTGTTGTAACCTGCCCCGATTTAATTTTCCAGAGACGAAGAGTGTCATCTGATCCGGCCAGGTTCACACCAATTGCATAACCATTTGTCATACCATCAGCTGACAT
>DCFT01000007.1 GCA_002319885.1 Bacteroidales bacterium UBA1797 | reverse complement strand
CAACGCATAATACTCTTTATCCAGATGTTAAATATGAAGGCTTTCACTGGGGCCTTTCAATAGATCTGAATGCCTGTGTTGGCTGCAACGCATGCGTAATAGCTTGTCAGGCCGAGAATAATATACCTGTTGTTGGTAAAGAGGAGGTAATACGCAGGAGGATCATGCACTGGATTAAAATTGACAGGTATTATTCAGATAATCTCAACGATCCTGAAGTATACTTCCAGCCACTTGCCTGTCAGCATTGCGATAACGCTCCGTGCGAAAACGTATGTCCTGTTTCAGCCACTTCCCACAGCAGTGAAGGGCTGAACCAGATGACTTACAACAGGTGTGTTGGGACAAAATATTGCATTAATAACTGCCCTTATAAAGTAAGACGATTTAACTGGTACAGATATACCAATAATAAAGCATTTGATTTCAATACTGCGTCTGACCTTGGTAAAATGGTCCTTAATCCCGATGTAACGGTGAGAGAAAGAGGAGTGGTGGAAAAATGTTCTTTCTGTGTGCAGAGGATACAGGAAAAGAAGTTGCAGGCCAAGCTTGAAAACAGGGTACTCAAGGATTATGAGATTAAAACAGCATGTATGCAGGCCTGTCCTTCAGGTGCTATTGTTTTTGGAAATCTGAATGACAAAAACAGTAAGGTCTCCCGGTTGTTCAGCGATCAAAGGTGTTACCATTTGCTTGAAGAGTTGCATACCCTGCCTAATACAGGGTACCTGACCAAAGTACGTAATGATGAAAAACTATAATCAATAACAATCAGAAGTTAGCCAATGTACAACAGGAAAATCAGAGGTCCGCTGGTTGAAGGAAATAAGACGATGGGTCAGATCACCGGGGATGTTATTTTTCCTCTGGATACTAATCCCGGATTATGGTGGTATATAGCTTTCGGTATTTCATCCTTAGCTGCACTCTTCGGAGGATATGCTATTTATATAACTGTTTCTAAAGGGATTGGTACCTGGGGTGTAAATAATACAGTCGGATGGGGCTGGGCAATTGTGAATTTTGTTTGGTGGATAGGTATCGGACACGCAGGGACTGCTTTTTCCATATTTTTACTTATCCTGCGGCAGAAATGGAGAACATCAATAAACAGATCCGCAGAAGCCATGACAGTTTTTGCCGTAATGTGCGCGGCATTATTTCCGGCTTTACATATGGGTAGAATATGGCTTGCATTTTATATATTCCCATATCCTAATACAAGAGGTCCGTTATGGGTAAACTTCAATTCCCCTCTTTTTTGGGATTTTACAGCTATCTCGGCTTACCTTCTTATTTCGGCATCATTCTGGTATCTGGGGATGTTGCCTGATCTTGGGACAATCCGCGACAAAACAGTTTCAAAAATTAAAAAAGCTATTTACGGATTTTTCAGTCTGGGATGGACAGGATCGAGCCGTCAGTGGATCCGATTTGAATCTCTTAGTTTTGTTCTGGGTGGTATTGCGGCTGTTCTGGTGGTATCAGTCCACTCGATTGTTGCTACTGATTTTGCAGTAGGTATCGAACCTGGTTGGCATTCAACCATATTCCCGCCTTTCTTTGTTATTGGCGCAATTTTCTCGGGTTTTGCAATGGTTATGACCCTCATGGTGCTTATCAGGAAGATTTATAAGCTTACAGATTATATTACAGATAATCATATGGATGCAATTGCCAGGATACTGATCTTTATTTCATTGATCATGGGAACAGCCTACCTGACGGAAGTTTTTATAGCGTGGTATTCGGGAAATGAATTTGAAATGTTCACCTTCTTTAAAAACAGAATGACAGGAGATTATACATTGCAGTTCTGGGCTATGATTGTTTGTAATGCATTCATACCACAACTCTTCTGGTTCAGGAAAATAAGGAGAAACTGGGTAGGCTTGCTTTCGATCTCGCTGATAATAAACCTTGGGATGTGGTTCGAAAGATACAACATAGTAATAACCTCTCTGAGCAAGGATTATCTTCCCTCTAACTGGGTTTCCTATCACCCCACTGTTATAGATATTGGTGTTTTTGTTGGAACCATAGGATTATTTGCCACCGGGGTACTGCTTTTCATGCGTTTTGTGCCTATGATGGCTATAAGTGAACTGAAGAGCGTGGCGCATATTGGTAATAAAAAAGAGGATTAAGCGGTTTAGCTATGACCAGGAAATTTAAAATAGGGATTTTCGATGATGAAGTGAAATTTATTTCCACTATCAGATCGTTACAGGAAGAAAAGCTGAAGATCTTTGATGTGTTTATGCCTTATCCGGTTCATGAGGTATTTCATCTGCTTAAACGTAAATCGCATCTTCCTACTGCTGCCTATTTCTTTGGCCTGTTTGGAATTTTAGCAACACTTGGTTTTCTTTATTTTGCATCTGTTATTAACTGGCCTGTTGTTTATGGAGGAAAACCATTCAACTCCTTCCCTTCATTCATAGTTGTTACTATTGTTGTTACCATACTTACGGTTACAATTGGAAGTCTTGCTCTCTTTTCGGCACGTTCAAAACTATTTCCCGGACGAGATAATACAATTTTCGATTTAAGAGCTACAGACGACAAATTTTTAATTGTTGTTGATACGGATTTGGAAGATATATCAATAGCAGGCAGGGTTGGTAATATAATGGAGGAACAGGGTGCAATTGAGGTAATTGATAAAGAATTTGAAAAGGTAGAGACATGACAAATAATTATTTGACAGGAGGAATTATTAAGACATTTTTCCTGGCCTTTTTAGTGTTGAATCTGTTCGCCTGTAACAGGGAAAAGAATAATCCGGGCTGGGATTATTTTCCCGATATGTTTTATTCTACAGCTTATGAGACCTATTCAAGGAATCCAAACTTTGAAGATGGCATGACGATGAGAGTTCCGGTAGCAGGAACAGTTCCACGTGATTATACCCCTTTTGATTATACTAAAGACCCGGAGTCGAGGATAAAGGCCGGGAAAGAACTCGTAAACCCGTTTTTAAAGTCGCCTGAGACACTTTTGCGCGGAAAAGAGGTATATACTACATTCTGTATCGGATGCCATGGGATCACAGGAAAAGGTGACGGACATTTATTCACCAGTGGTCTGTATCCGTTAAAACCACTTTCCCTCTCGGGTGATACTGCCAGCAGGTTAAAAGATGGAGAGATATATCATACAATAACACTCGGTATTCGTTCTATGGGTGCACACGGATCGCAAATACGACCCGATGACAGATGGAAACTGGTGCTTTACATAAGAGAACTACAGGAAGATAGGATTGAGGCCGGAGAGATAAAGAAAGAGGTTAACAGGTAATATTAAGGATGGTCTTCGCATAATATCAGAAGAGACCCCAAATGATATTGGTAATTTATACCTAAAATAAAAAGGTAATGAAGGAACAAGTAACCGTTTCCAGAAACTTTAAGATAATAACATTGCTGTTAATAGCAATCGGTGCCGCTACCATTATACTTGGACTTATTACAGACCATCAGACAACATGGTCAAATTACCTATTAGTTAATTACTATTTTTTATCAGTTGCGATGGGAGGTGCCTTCTTTTTTGTTATTCAAAGTATTTCCCAGTCGGGATGGTCTTCTGCCTTTCAACGGGTCTCTGAAGCAATGATGTCGTATATACCCTTCGCAGCTTTGTTCTTTCTGCTGATCTGGTTTGGTGTTAATGATCTTTATCACTGGTCTCATAAAGGTAATATGGCTCTTGATCCAGTCGTTTTGCATAAATCGGCTTTTCTTAATGTACCTTTCTTTTTTGCACGAATGGTGCTCTACTTTCTGCTTTGGATTGTGTTCGTCAGAAAGTTGAGGCAAATCTCATTGAAGGGAGATTTAACTGACCCTGCTGACACCAGTGGTATAATGTTTTTATTTGGCAAAACAGAGCTTTATTCAAAAATATTCATTTTTATTCTGGCTATTACCTTTTCTTTTTCTGCAATTGACTGGATCATGTCGGTCGATGTAAAATGGTATAGTACAATATTCGCGCTCAAAAACCTGGTAGCAGCATTCTTACACGGTGTGTCAATACTGACATTAATAGTATTCATTCTTTATAAAAGGGGTTATTTTCCTTTCTTAAACGAATACCATCTCCACGATTTTGCCCGCTATATATTTATGTTTTGTATTATCTGGGGTTATTTCTGGTTTGCCCAGTTTATGATTATCTGGTATGGGAACATCCCGGAAGAGACAGTCTATTTCAACGTCAGGTGGCATGATGGATGGAAAGTATTGTTCTATCTGGAAATCGGATTGAACTGGTTCGTTCCGTTTATGGTACTTCTTCCGGTTAAGACCAGCAGGAATATGACAATAATTACAATCGTTATAATATTTCTGATTATCGGACAATACATCGACCTGTTTGTACAGGTAATTCCGGGTACAACAGGAATCCTTAAATTCGGGTGGATATCGGCAGGTATTTTCCTTGGATATGCAGGATTGTTTTCCCTGGTAGTAGCAACCACTCTCAGTAAAGCAAATTTATTACCCATTAACCATCCTTATCTGGATGAGAGCCTGAATCATAAATTTTAGTGTATTAGGGAGCTTTCTAAAAATTTGAAATCCATTAACCACAAAGTTCTCAAAGGCTTTACACAAAGATCACAAAGAACTGAATTTTATGTTTTTAACTTTGTGTACTTTGTTATTTCTTCGTGTACTCCCAACGCTTCGGTTGGGATCTTCGCTTCGCTTCGATTTATGGTTAAAAAGTACTTTTTCAACTGCCCCATGGGGGACAATTAGACATGAAGGCTAAAGATGTAAAATTCAGCTGATTATTCTATCAGTGATCAGTAATAATAAGATAAGCAAAAAATATAGGTCAAGTAAAAAGGAATATTCTTTATCAGTTTTCTTCACTGACCGGGGTCTAACCAGAAAAGTGAATTTCCAAATCAGGAAAACTGACGCCGCAAGCAGGATTCCAATTACAAGTCCTGATCTGATAACTTCAAAATAGCATAGGAAAACGGCAGCAATTACCGAAGTCAGTACCCACATAAATGTTAGCCGTTTAATCTGGTGGCAGTTAAAGACATCAGTTAGATTTGGGAGACCTGCTTTTTTGTATTCTTCACTATATCTCATGATCAGTAACCAGAAATGGGGAATCTGCCCTGTAAAGAAAAGAAATTCCAGGAAGATGATAGGTTTATCCCATATGCCACCCCCTGCGGCTACCCAACCTATAAGAGGTGGTAATGCACCTGTTACTGCCCCCGGAACAACAGCAAAAGCGGTAATACGTTTCAAACCGGTATAGATTCCGTTATACCAAACAATTGTGAATAACCCGATTATTGCGGCTAAAAGGTTTCCAAAGGAATAAATAATGTACATGCCGGCCAATAAAGAGCATAAGGAGAATATAATTGCATTAATCATTTTTATCCTTCCGGCAGGGATGGGACGATCGAGCGTTCGTTTCATTTTACTGTCAACACCTACCTCCTGAATCTGATTAAGTGCAGAGGCAGAAACAGCCATTAAAAGTATTCCAAAGCTTACTAATACCAGATTTATCGAAAAATGATGATTAAAAATAAAATAACCTGTAAATCCGGTAAGACTTACAGGCAGCATTATTATTAGTTTACTTAATTGCAGGTAATCTCTGAGCGTGTTTCCTGAATTATTTTTCATTAAGGGATTTAAGATATTCAATTATTTTTGTAATATCAGCATCACTTATTTTGCCTTTATAGCTTTGCATCAATCCCTTGGGATACCCTTTTACAATATCTGCATTTGGTTCGAAAATCGAGCGTTTAATGTATGCTGAATCAACGGTAATAGTTACGTCCGTCCCATTACGTGTTACCACCTCTTGTTTTCCGAATAAGTTCAGATATGTTGGGCCGACAATTTTAGTTCCGTCTGAAGAATGGCATGCAAGGCATCCCTGGATCCTCATAATGGAAAGTCCCTCTTCTCCGGGAGTAGTACCCGTCGTGGCTACTGCCAGTGTTGTTGTATCGCCAAGCCAGGCAGCAAACTTCTCTTTTGAGATGACCTTTACCATTGATTTCATGTAAGAGTGTCTTAAACCGCAGTATTCAGCACAATAAAGGTCATAATCTCCCTCTCTCTCTGGTAGAAACCACATTACTTTTTCTCTTCCGGGTACGATATCAGATTTTATCCTGTATGCAGGAATAAAGAGGCTATGTATAACATCGAGGGAAACAAGATTGATTTTGACCGGCGTATTTACAGGAACCACCAGATCGGCACTTTCCTTACCATTTTCGTAGCGGAACGAAAAACTCCACATTCTTGCGGTTGTAGTTACCGTCATGGCGTTAGCGGGAACTTTGCCGAGAGGTTTCCATCCTTCCCAGCCATAATAGAACATCATTAGTGCCAATATAACCGGAATTGCCGTCCAGGTGATCTCCAATAAGAGATTTCCTTCATTCTGGATAGCAACTTTATGCTTCTTTTTGTTGTACTTGAAGACAAAATATAGCATAGTAATTGTCAGCCCTGTAAGGAGGAACAATGAAATACCTGCAATAAAGTAGAATGATGTATTAAAAGTAGATACAAAATTTGAAGCGTCGATTCCTGTGGTTGAATACATAAGAATTATCTATAAAGGTAGTCGAGTAGCGTTATTATTATTACGGTAGCAATTAACAGAACAACAGCAATAACTGCCAGGGAGAACATCCTGCTTTCAAATTTAAGGTGCATAAATACCCTTAAAACCAATGATGATTTAATGGTAGCTATAATCAACGCAATAGCAACCGTGAATGTACCCAGTGATATCTGTGTTACGACTGCGGAAGTAAGCGTTAAAGTTATTAGACCTGCCAGCACAAAAAGAAAAGTCCGGTAAGGAATGATATGATTTTTTTCATTCTCCATTATTGCATCTGATATTAAGTAATAAGATAAAACAGGGGATACAGGAATATCCAGATAAGGTCTACCAGGTGCCAGTATAATCCGCTGTTCTCAAGTAAAACATAATTATTAAAAGTTATTTTATTCCTGAAAATTTTAGCAGTAATGATAGCGATAAAGATTAATCCGATAATTATATGCAAAGCGTGAAGCCCGGTCATAAAAAAGTAAAGACCAAAGAAAAGAACATCACCCTGTCCACGCAGAGCAAGGATAGACGAGCCCGGATAAATATGTTCTTTTATATGTCCGCCCCATTCAAAATATTTATTTACAAGAAAAGCTAACCCAAGTAGTATTGTTATGCCAAGCAGAAAGAGAGTAAGTTTTTTATTTTTTGTCTGGAGTGCAGTTATCGACATGGCAATCATCGTACTGCTTGTTAAGAGAATAATAGTATTTATTGTACCTATTGTAACGCTCAGTTCCTGAGCAGCAAGATGAAAGGCTACAGGATTCCTGAAGCGGTAGACTGAATATACAACAAACAGCCCCCCAAAAAGGAGCATTTCCGTGAACAGGAATAACCACATACCTGTTTTTGATGTTAAATCGTCGCGATGTGTCTCTCCTGTCATATTCAGCTATAGTTGTAAGGACCTTTAGTGACTGTAGGAATTTCTTCAAAATTTTCAACCGGGGGAGGTGAAGGTATGGTCCATTCCAGTGTCTTTCCGCCCCATGGATCTGATGGTGCTTTAATCTTGCTTTTTAGTGAGGCAAACAAATTAATTACTATTATAACCAATCCGGAGTAAAGAACCCAGGATCCCATGGTTGACACAATGTTTCCTGCATGAAAGACTTCATCATAGTCGTAATACCTTCTTGGCATACCTTTAAAGCCAAGATAAAACATAGGGCCATATAATGTTATAAAACCAATAAAGAAGAGCACGAGGCCAATGTTAGCCCATCGTGTGTCGTACATTCTCCCGGTTATTTTAGGATACCAGTAATGCATGGCTCCGAAAAATGCGAATCCCGTACCTCCGAATACAATGAAATGAAAATGGGCAACAACAAAATGAGTGTTATGCAAATGAACGTTAGCTGCAAGAGAACCAAGAATTAGCCCCGAGAACCCACCGATCATAAAAACAAAGAGGAAAGCCATTGCCCAGTAGAATGGTGTTTGAAGGTCAATAGAACCCTGGTGCATTGTGGCTATCCAGTTAAACACTTTTATAGCACTTGGCACTGCGACAATAAATGTCAGAAGTGAGAAGGTATAAAGGGCAGTCCCGCTCATCCCGGAAGTAAACATATGGTGGCCCCAGATAAAATATCCAACAAAGGCAATTGCAAGAACTGAAGCGATCATAAATTTATAGCCAAATATAGCTTTATGGGAATATGTTGTGATAATCTCGGAAATAGCACCCATGGCCGGCAAGATCATAATGTAAACGGCCGGATGACTATAAGTCCAGAAAAGATGCTGATACAAAAGGGGATCGCCTCCCAGTGTCGGGTCGAAAAATCCTATGTGCAAAGTCCTCTCGGCAACAATCATTAACAGGGTAATACCGATTATAGGTGTGGCAAGTAACTGTACCCAGCCGGTAGCATAGAGTGTCCATGGGAACAAGGGCATTTTTAGCCAGGTCATACCCGGAGCCCGCATTCTGTGAATAGTTACCAGAAAGTTAAGCCCGGTGAGTATCGATGAAAAACCAAGGACAAAGGCGCCAAAAACTGCAGGTAGCATATTACCTGCTGTTCTGAAGCTGTAAGGAGCATAAAATGTCCATCCGGTATCAGGAGGTCCCTGTCCTGTAAACTGAGAGATTACTACCAGTGATACTCCTGTTACATAAAGATACCACGAAAGAAGATTGATTCTGGGAAAAGCAACATCCTTTGCTCCGATCATAATGGGTAACAAGAAGTTACCAAACACGGCCGGCAGACCCGGAATGACCACAGCAAAAATCATTATAATCCCGTGAAGAGTAAAGAATGCATTATAGGCCTGAGCTGACATAATTGTTCTACCGGGAGCAATCAACTCAAACTTCATTAATAATCCAAGTGTGGCTCCAATAGCGAAAAAAGTCAGGATCGAAAACATATAGAGTAGCGCTATCCTTTTATGATCAGTGGAAAATATCCAGGAAAAAATTCCTTTATATTTTCCTTTATAATCAAGATAGCTGGGTTCCGCTGTGTCTTTCTGATAAATCATTTACTAACCTTTTTATGAATTTTTATCCGCGAGAGGGCCAGGAATAAAAATATTGTGAGCACAATAAATAATATAACTATCGCTGAAACCCTTGTAACATTAAAAACAAACTGATTCCCTTTACTGTCATAACCATAGCAGATTGCAAGAAGCCGGTTGATACTTGGTCCGATCTTTCCTTTTGCAGCTTCAACCATCGTAATTTTTATATCGAAAGGAAGAAATTCAATACCCCGCAGATAACGTATTATTTTCCCATCCGCAGCAAGAGCAATGAGACCTGTAGGGTGTACAAACTGATCGTTTACCTTCTGATAATCAAAACCAACTGATTGAGTTAACTTAGCTATATCAACGCTGTCAGAAACAAAAAACTGCCAGTTCTTCGCTTCTTCTTTTTTCTTCATTGTGCTTATGTAGCTGGCTTTTTTGTTTATACCAAGCTTGATACCTTCAGTTGGATCAAAACTGATTGTTATAACATTGTAATCCTTGCCAAGCTTAAGATCAACTCCATCGATGAATTTTGAGATTCCCCACATCAGAGGACTGCATGTTCCGGCACATTGATAGTATACCAGATTAAGAATAGTAGGCTTGTTGATCACATCTTTCAGAAGAACGGTATCTCCTGCTTCATTTACGAGTTTTACATTGAGATCAACATACTGGCCCTGTTTTTCCTCGAAACCAACCTGCATCTGCTGATTGAAAAGAGAAGTCTGGGAATAAGAATTTATTCCTATCAGACAGACAATTGAAGTAAGAATAACTTTAATTTTACTCATTGCAGAATAGGAGATATAATTACATTACAAATTTTAAAATATTTTTCGTAAAGTATGATATTACAATTTATAAATTAACCACTATCTATTTTAGTAATCTAATAATGATCTACTTTTTATCAGGTTTTTCTTCCTCGGAATAAATACCTGATATCATAAGCGAACCACCCATCAGCGAAATATCCTTCAGCAGTGCAATTATCGTAATCGTTTTATCAGCATCGGTAAAAAGGTGAGGAATGTGAATTGTAATGATAAAGATGAAAAGCAATATTGCCAGAAGCAAAGTGGAAAATTTCACAAGTACTTTGGTAATTATACTTATACTTGCTGCAATCATCATTATTCCTGTCAGTATTATTGTATATGGCCCCAGGGGAATAAATGAAGTCAGCATGCCCAGGTAATAATCCAGCATCAGGAAATGATTAATACCAAAGAGGGCAAAAGGAATTGCAAACAGAATTCTTCCGATTGTTGTAAGGTTTTTCATATTTCTTTCTTATTAGCCGGATTCAGATTAATAATAACTCCTCAATTGTATGTGATTTTATACAGATCAGGCAGAAAAAATAACTATTAAAATATTTTGAATATTGATCGTTCATAATAATCAACATATTGCCAGTTACAAAAAAGACATTATAAAAGTATGAATTTTTTTCAGAACGGGTTTAAAAATGCTAAAAATCATTAAGTCTGTGGCTATTGTAAGATTTGTAATGAACAAAGGCAAATAAAAAATGTTAAATGCTAAAAAACTCATTATGGAACGAAGAAAATTTTTTAAAGCAGTTGGACTGGTAACGGCAGCTGCATATGTCAGTCCAAAAGTATTTGGTAGCGATCAGAAACAAGTAAAAGATTCCGGAATTGAAGGCGTGCCGGCTTCTGAATTTCCACCTCTTCCATTTTCATATGATGCACTGGAACCTTATATTGATGCAAGAACTATGGAGATTCATTATGATAAACACCATCGTGCTTATTATACAAACTTCATGAATGCTATTAAGGGAACTGCTCTTGAAGGCAAGACACTCAGCGACATTTTCAGTACTATTTCAAAGCAAACAGATGCTGTAAGAAACAATGGAGGCGGTTATTATAACCATTTGTTTTTCTGGAGAAACCTTGCGAAAGGATCTTCAGGACCCTCAAATGATTTGTCTTCAGCTCTTACGAAATCATTTGGATCGTTTGATAAATTCAAAGAGATCTTTAGCAATGCTGCAAAAACAAGGTTTGGCAGCGGATGGGCCTGGTTATATTTAGGAGGAGATAAGAAACTTGCAGTTGCAAGTTCTCCAAATCAGGATAACTCACTGATGGATTTATCACCTTTTAAGGGAACTCCATTATTAGGTTTGGATGTTTGGGAACATGCATATTACCTTAAGTATCAGAATAAAAGACCTGATTATATTGAGGCTTTCTGGAATGTGGTAAACTGGGATGAGGTAAACAGGAGATATAAGGTGGCAATGTGATATTTATCGACCCTCACCCCAAAGGCAAAGAAAATCTGATTATTTTATGTTTTCTCTCCCCTCAAGGGGAGATGCCGCGAAGCGGCAGAGGGGTTCATTTTAACTTAACAGATTTCTTTGGGGAGATACCGTGAAGCTGCAGAGGGGTTATGTATACAGGAACCTTTTGATCTTCAGTGTTGCAGTCTTCTGAAAAGGAACCGGCTGCAAAACAACCTTTTGGATCTGGCTGAATTTATTAACCTGGGAATTAACATATTGCTGCAATTCATATAACAGCTCATCAACTTTATCTTCGACCTGGCGTGTCATATCCTGTTTAAGGGTCTGGTATTTCTTTTCCAGCTCCTCCATGTTAACATGAACGAGGGCAACCAGTTTCCCTTTTTGCTGTACAACAAGAGAATCCAATACGAACCTGAAATTGTTAATAATTGATTCAATTTCTTCAGGGTAGATATTCTCACCGCTGGCACCAACAATCATATTTTTTAATCTTCCTTTTATATAGAGATTATTATTCCGGTCAAGAGTACCAAGGTCCCCGGTTTTAAACCAGCCATCGTCAGTAAGAACATCTTTAGTCATTTCAGGTTCCCTGTAATAGCCTTTCATCACATTTTGTCCTCTGGCCCATATTTCACCCTCCCCGGTATTTTTGTCAGGGTTATTAATAATAAGCTCTATGCCATCAATGGCAGGTCCTGTAGATTCAAACACAGCTTTCTGAGGGTTTGAACCTGCCAGAAGCGGAGCGGTCTCGGTAAGACCATAGCCTATAGCATAAGGGAATTTAGCTTCAATAAGAAACTTTTCAACTGCCTTGTTGAGTTTAGCGCCGCCAATACCATAAAACTTAAGTTTTCCACCAAATGTTTTCAGCAGTTTTTTGCCGGCGGCAGCATTCAGTTTTTTTCTTAGAAAAGGGATTTTATAAAGAAGCTTAAGTATCAGTTTCTCCCTGAATGTTGGCATAATTTTATTAAAAAATATTTTTTCAATTATCAGGGGAACTGTCAGCATCATAGTCGGCTTTATCTCAGCCAGTGCAGGAAGAAGAACAGAAGGAGTGGGTGGTTTCCTGAGATAATAGACACATGAACCGCAGAGCATTGGCAAAATCAAGCCAAGAGTATTCTCATATGTATGTGATAAGGGCAGAACAGATAAGAAACGATCATTTTCATCGATCCATTGTATATTTCTACCCTTAAGTGCATTGAAGGAAATGTTTTTATGTGTGAGCATTACCCCTTTGGAATGACCAGTTGTTCCTGAAGTATAAATGATTGATGCAAGGTCCTCTTCTTCAACCTCATATTTTTTAACAGGAATTGCTGAGGAATCGAATTTCCCGGAACCTTTTTCGGAATGAATCAGGGAATAATCCTCAATTAGAATAACTGTCTTCAGTTCTTCAGATTTATATCCTTCAATCTTACATAGTAATGAGTTAGAAATAAATATAGCTTTGGCGCCTGAGTGTTCAAGAACATTTGCAACTTCTTTATTTGAAAAATCAGGAAGAATTGGTACAGCTACTGCACCCATAAAAGTAGTTGAGAAGTAAGCAACACCCCAGTTTGGCATATTTAAACTAAGAATTGCCACTTTATCGCCCGGGCAAATCCCAATCTTTTCTTCAAAAGCCATCAAGGCCCGGATCTCGTTGTTCACTGTTTCATAAGTCCTTGGATCTTCACCCACAAAAGCATATGCAGGACGAGAGCCAAACTTCCTTAATGTCTCATTAAACATCCCGGGGAAAGTCAGCCTGATACCGTTTTCTTCCATTATCCTTGCTCTTAAGCCAATAATTATCTGCAAATGTACTTAATTATTGATTTCTGCGGCTAAATTTCAGGATATATTACCATAAAAGCCGAAAACCCGGGTAAAACTTTAAACCTTTATCAGCCAGAATGGTTAATATTGTATATTAATTTCAAGTGTTAAAATATGAGCCCTTTAATAAGAGTAACAAAGGAATTTCCTTTTGAAATGGCACATGTACTATGGAACTACGATGGGCCATGCAAAAATGTTCATGGGCATTCATACCGCCTTTTTGTTACATTGTCAGGTTTCCCCGCAGACAATTCCGATGATCCTAAAAACGGGATGGTGATTGACTTCAGTGACCTGAAAAGTATTGTTAAGAAACAGATAGTTAACATATTTGATCATTCGGTTGTATTGAGCAATAAAGTTGATAAAGAAAAGGCGGAGATGTTTAGCAGACTGTTTGGAAATACTGTCCAGGTTGGTTATCAGCCCACATGTGAAAATCTTGTTGCAGATTTTGCTAACAGGATAATACCGCATCTTCCCGGAGGAATCAGTTTACACAGTCTTAGGCTTTATGAAACTGCAACCTCTTTTGCTGAATGGTTCGCCAGTGATAATCCGTAAGGACGTTGCATGCAACGTCCCGTACTGATAAAACAAACGTCCCATACTGATAGAACAAAATAATGAAAATCGAAAAATGACGGACACTTCTAAAAAGCTCTTCCTCCTCGATGCATATGCACTTATCTTTCGTGCTTATTATGCTTTTATAAAAAATCCAAGAGTCACATCCAAAGGATTGAATACTTCAGCTATATTCGGATTTCTACTTGCTCTTGAAGAGGTTCTGCGTAACCGTAAACCAACACACATCGCTGTTGTTTTCGATACCCCAACGCCAACTTTCAGACATGAAATGTTCAGTGATTATAAAGCTCACCGTGATGAGACTCCTGAAGATATTAAAAAAGCTGTTCCTTATATCAAACGACTTATTGAAGCTTATAAAATTCCTGTAATTGATTATCCGGGGTTTGAGGCTGATGACGTAATTGGTACTTTGGCAAGGCAGGCTTCTGAACAGGGTTTTACCACATATATGATTACACCGGATAAAGATTATGCACAACTTGTCTCTGGTAGTGTTTTTATGTTAAAACCTTCCAGAAGCGGAAATGAATCAATTTTATGGGGAGTAGAAGATATTCAGAAGGAATTTAATGTTCAGCGTCCCGAACAGGTAATAGATATTCTTGCATTAATGGGCGATACTGCAGATAATATTCCGGGTGCGCCGGGTGTTGGTCCTAAAACAGCTATGAAGCTGATTTCAGAATATGGGAGTATTGAAGAACTTTTTAAAAATACAGATAAACTGAAGGGGAAATTAAAAGAGATCATTGAAAATAACAGGACGCAGATTGAAATGTCGAAAAAACTTGCAACTATCGAACAATATGTGCCTGTTGAATTAAATGAAACTGCTCTGGAACTGGAAGTCCCGGACCCGGTAAAACTGAAAACTCTTTTTGATGAACTCGAATTCAAAACAGTTGCCGCAAGAATACTTTCCGATATCGATAAATCAGAAAAGCCGCGTGAAACATCACAGCTATTTCCTTCACCGGCAGATACATTTCAGGGATCACTGTTCGGCGATGAGGCTACAAGCTCCACTAGCAGTAAAGATTCAATAGAGAGCGTTGAACATATCTATACTCTGCTTGAAAAAAGTTCTGATATCAGGGAATTTGTCAGGACGATTAATACACTTAAAGAGTTTTGTTTCGACAGCGAAACTACAAATATTGATCCTCTTGATGCCGAAATTGTTGCCCTGACATTTTCTTGGGAAAAAGGTAAGGGATATCTTATTCATTTCCCGGAATCACAAAAAGAAACCAAAATTATTCTGGAGATTGTCAGGCCTGTCTTTGAAAATCCTGATACACTCAAGATAGGACAGAATCTGAAATATGATATTCAGGTTCTGGCAAATTATGGGATTGAGGTGAAAGGGCCCCTGTTCGATACTATGATAGCCCATTACCTCCTTGAACCCGATATGCGGCATAACATGAACTTACTATCGGAATCTTACCTGGGTTATAGCCCTGTTCATATTGAATCTCTTATCGGTGAAAAAGGGAACAGTCAAAAAAACATGCGGTCAGTACCTGTTGACAAGCTCATGGAATATGCTGTTGAAGATGCCGATGTAACATACCAGTTGAAACAGATCTTTGAACCCCGGATTGAAAAAGAGGGTTTGGGTGATCTCTCGCAGAATATAGAAATGCCATTGATAAGTGTTCTGGCAAAAATGGAAAGAAATGGTGTGATACTAAATCTTGAAGATCTAAATGCTATAACTATTAATCTTCGTGAAGATATTATCTCTCTTGAAAAAGAAATATATGTTCTTGCAGGAACGGAATTTAATATATCCTCACCAAAACAACTGGGCGATATTCTTTTCATCAGGCTGAAACTCGATGATAAGGCAAGAGTAACTAAGACCAAACAGTTTATTACCAATGAAGAGATCTTACAAAGACTGACCAGCAAGCATCCTATTGTAGAAAAAGTTTTGGAATACAGGGGACTTAAAAAACTTCTGTCAACATATGTTGAAGCGCTTCCTCTTCTTGTCGATAAAAAAACCGGAAGGATTCATACCTCTTTCAATCAAGCTGTTGCATCAACAGGCCGACTTAGCTCAAATAATCCGAACCTTCAGAATATTCCGGTAAAAGACGCCCGGGGAAGAGAGATAAGAAAGGCATTTGTCCCGGATAAAGGCCATGTTTTTCTTTCAGCTGACTATTCACAAATAGAGCTGAGGCTTATGGCTCATCTTAGCAAAGATAAAAGCATGATTGCCGATTTTCTTTCGGGTAATGATATTCATGCCGCCACTGCCGCCAAGATATTCGGCGTTAATATAAATGATGTAACCCGTGAAATGCGCAGCAAGGCAAAAACAGCAAATTTTGGGATTATTTACGGGATCTCCTCCTTTGGTCTTTCCGAGAGGCTGACTATCGGAAGAAAAGAGGCAAAAGAGCTTATTGATGGCTATTTTAATTCTTATCCTGGTGTCAAGCTATATATGGATGAAAGTATCAGGAAAGCAAGGGAAAATGGATATGTCACGACAATGTTCGGACGTAAGAGATATTTACCTGATATTCATTCACACAACCAGGTGGTGAGGGGTAATGCTGAAAGAAATGCGATCAATGCCCCTATACAGGGTAGTGCGGCTGATATAATCAAAATAGCTATGATCAGGATATATAACAGTATGAAAACCGGGAATTATTCATCAAAAATGATTCTTCAGGTACACGATGAGCTTATTTTTGAAGTCGTAAGTGCTGAACTTGAAAAGCTGAAAGAAATGGTTTTGTTTGAAATGTCAAATGCTGTTAAGCTTGACATTCCATTGCTGGTTGAATGTGGAACAGGAAATAATTGGTTCGAGGCACACTGAGGTGCTTAACACCTCCCGCTTTGCGGGATCCCCCTGGAAGGGGAATAATACTGTGGAACTGAGAGAAATTTCACTCATGGACAGAGAACAAATCCCGCCTAAGCGGGTAAGGGAGGGCAAAACGGGAAGAGGAAGAATTGTTGGCAACGGATTAGATATTAAAGTAAATCATGGAAGTAAAAGTTTTGTTCTTCGGTGTTCTGGCTGAAGTTTCAGGAACATATTTTAAACATTATCGTGAAGTGAAGTTACTTAGCGATCTCAAACACAGAATCAGTGACGACTTTCCGGAAATAGTCCATTACAGTTTCCGGATTTCTGTTAATAATGAGATTACTGACAATGACATACTGCTCAAATCGGGAGATGAAATTGCTTTAATGCCTCCCTTTTCCGGCGGTTGAAATATCCTGTTTATAATTTAATGGATTATGGAAATTAGGTATTTAACAGAAGGTCCGGTATCAGCTAAAATTATATCGGATTTTGTTGAGAAGAGCGCCAGGAAGACAGATTTGGGTGGGCATTCAATATTTCTCGGGCAGGTAAGAGCTGATGAGACTGATGGGAAAAAGGTAAGAGCCATTGAGTATTCAGCTTATGCTGAGATGGTAGATATTGAGGCTGAAAAGATTAAAAAATTCATCCTGTCGGAGTTTAGCGATGTAAATGCAGTTGATATAGTTCATTCAACGGGTATTGTGCGCGCGGGGGAGATCTCACTTTTAGTATTTGTCTCAGCAGGTCATCGGCACCAGGCCATGCAGGCCTGTACCAGAGCCGTTGAATTAATTAAAGAGAATCTGCCGGTATGGAAAAAAGAGATTTTCGAAGATGATTCACACCATTGGAAATAGAAGATTTTCTCTTCGGCATGATCTCCCACCATTAGATTTACCTGAATAATTTTCAAAAAGCCCAAAAGTCCGGAACAGCTGCTAAAGAGGTTGCATTACTTTTCTGACCTCAGGATTATCACTTTTAGTGTTGTTTTTATCAGTTTTTCGTGTAACAAGGATGGATCCGGCTGTTCCTTTAAGAATGGAGTCATACTCTGCTTTGTCATTCAGGATTTCGCGAGCTTTCAAAACCTGCTCATCCTTTCCTATCGTCCATGCTATAGCTCCGCTCTCATAGAAATAACGGCTTATGATTTCATCTTCAAGCAAGTCGGTTATTTCATTTTTGAACAGTTTAAGATCCTGATCCAGATTATGTGTAACGTCTTTTTCCAGGTCATTAAAGAGATCTTTATGAATATCATAGTATTTCTCTTTTTTGGCGTTGGCGATGAGTTCGTTCAACGACTCTTCGGTACTGGTTTTATAACTGAATTTTCTCTCTTCAAGAAATGTTTTAAAGTCGCTATAGTCCTGATCAGTGAATTTGAATTCTTCCGGAGATTTAAGATTGGGGTGTGCCCAGTAATATTTTGTTGCAAAGTCGAAAATGTAGTTTCTGACATAGAGTTCCGATGATATCTGACTGAGTGGCGGCGGTACTTCTTCAATATCAGGGGTGATTCCGCCTCCGTCCTTAACAATTCTGCCATTCCTGGTTTTAAATTCCGAGATCAGCGAATCAGGAATAATACCAACGCTTCCATCCTCATTTGGATGTGAAAAATCGCGTGCCTGGATACACCTTCCGCTTGGGATGTAATATTTTGCAGTAGTGACTTTGAGCTGGGTATTATAAACCAGGGGACGAGTTATCTGAACCAGCCCTTTTCCGTATGATCTCTGGCCAATAATCACACCTCTGTCAAGGTCCTGAATTGCACCGGCTACAATTTCAGAGGCAGAAGCGGACCCTCTGTTGATCAGCAATGCAAGAGGTATTTTATCATCAACCGGCTGTTTTGTAGTTTTAAAGTCTTCATCGAACTGTTTAACTTTACCCTTGGTAGAAACAACTTCAGTTCCTTCCGGTATAAAAAGATTTACAATTTCAACTGCTTCGGTAAGTAATCCGCCTGGATTTCCACGCAGATCGAGAATAATTTGTTGAGCATTTTGGCTTTTTAAATCAATCAGGGCACTTTTTACAGCTTCAATACAGTTTTGAGTGAAATTAGTAAATCGTATATACCCGGTTTTTGAATCAATCATTCCGTAATAGGGTACCGGTGGCAGAATTATCTTTTCCCGTTTAATGAGATAGTCAGTATCTCTGCCGTTTCTGCCAACTGTAATATTTAAAGCAGTTCCGGGATCCCCTTTAAGTTTTTCACTTACGCTTTCAGTTGGCAGACCCTTTAGTGATGTACCATCAACTTTTTTCAGAATATCTCCTGGTTTAATTCCTGCCTTATCAGCCGGGAATCCCTTATATACTTCGCTTATAACAACATAATCACCTGATGCCCTTACCAATGATCCTATTCCTCCGTATTGACCGGTTGTAAGTATTGCAAACTCATCAGCTTCTGATTCGGGAAAGTAAACAGTATATGGATCGAGCGTTTTAAGCATATTGTCAATTGCCACTTTTATCAATTTATCAGGGTTAATAGGATCCACATAAAAAGTGTTAAGTTCTCTGAAAAGAGAGAAAAATATGTCGAGATTTTTAGCAATTTTGAAATCCCTGCTCTCCTGGTTGACCAGGAAACCTGTACTTACTCCTGCAACCAGTAACAGGGAAAAAACAATTATCATTCTGGTTAAACGTATCTTTTTCATAACCAATATTACTTAATTAAGGAGGGCGAAATTATAAAGAAAAAACGGGAAGAGTTTTGATAAAGAAACAATTAAGACAAATTTAACATATTTTGTTGCCAAAGAAACGGAAGCCTGTAGCCCGAAAATAAAAAAAAATAAGAAATATAAATGCTTCGACTTCATACAGCTGCATTTTCAATATTCGGAATTCCGGTTTCTGAATTAGCATTTGTGAGAACTTTAAGTTTGTTTAGTACATTTTTCATTTCTCTTTCAATAATTATATAATCCGGAACAGAATTTCCTCTGATAATAACAACAAATGCAATCTGAATGTTTTGCGATATAAGATAATCATAGAGAGATTTTTTATTTTTCCTGTAAGCTTCTCTCATTCTTCTTTTTACAAGGTTTCTGGTAACAGCCAGTCTGAACCCCCTTTTTGAAACACTGAAAGCTACCTGTGCCGGACCAGCCGGCAGGACATGATTTTTTGACCACACTACCTTAAAAAGGGAGGTATGAAAAATATTTCCGTTTTCAAACAGTGCTTCGATGATTTTCCTGCTGCAGAGTCTCTCAGACTTATTAAAGGTCTCTCTAAAGGTATTCATTTTATATGTGTACGGACGTTGCATGCAACGTCCGTACTAGTTCTGGATAAATCGGTATGGTAATAACTACCTTAAATTTTTATTGTATTCTTTTAGAAAATCGTCAAGAGCCATTGTCATTGAAGGGGCTTTAGGATTTGGGGCATTAATATCGAGTCTCAATCCTTCACTCTCCACGGCACAGGCAGTTGTCGGACCAAACGCTGCAATCTTTATATCTCCCTGGACGAAACCCGGGAAGTTTTCTTTCAATGATTTTATACCGGAAGGGCTGTAAAAGACAAGAATATCATAATCGAATTCTTTAATATCAGAAAAATCAGTGCTTATTGTTTTATACAAGGTACCGATTGTATAACTGATATTATTCTTATCGAGTGATTCAGGAATTTCAGCATTATGCGGTACAGAGAGAGGCACAAAGAAATTATCTTCCCTATGTTTGATTATTACATCAATAAGATCCTGAAACTTGGCTTTCCCGTGAAATATCTTACGTTTCCTGTAGACAATGTATTTCTGAAGATAAAATGCAACATTTTCTGTAATACAGAAATACTTCATTGTATCAGGGACTACTGTCCTGAGCTCGCTGCAGATCCTGAAAAAATGATCGATGCCGGTTTTACTCGTGAAGATCACTGCCGAAAAATCAAGTATGTTGATTTTTTGTTGACGGAAATCTTTTGATGATATGCCCTCAACCTGATTAAACGGCTTAAAATCAACTTTTAGATTATACTTTCTTGCCAGTTCGAAATATGGAGATTTCGGATTCAGGGGTTCTGGCTGCGATACTAAAATCTTCTTTATTTTCAACTCTTTAAAGTTTAAGTTCAACTCTCAAAGTAACCCAAGCCAATCTAAACAAGACCTGCTAAATATTTTACAATTATCAAAACAGGCAGAATTTCCAGCGCACAAAGGTATAAAATCAAATAGAATATTGAAATATTCCTGTTTAGAAAAATTATCAATAACCGGATAACCCTTATCAGATACATTATACCCAACACAATAATTCCTGCTTCTACAAAATAATTTACCGGAAGGAATCTGGTATATGACATAAGAACAATAATGATAAAAATAAAAAGGGCTCCAAATCTGTATGACTGATAAATGGCAAGCAGATATTTCCTGAAAACCTCACGTTCTTCGCTTGCAGCCCCGGTCAAAACACATGTAATATGTCTTAATGCTACGGCCAGACTAATTATTCCAAGAACTATCAACCATATTATTATTCCTTTAAATCCTGCGGGTATAAGTTTATAATATGATATTGCTGAGTAACCGAACAACCCAAGTATAAGAAATGAAATAAGATTCAGAATCGTTGATTGCCAATGAAATAAACCACCAAGATCGCGCGAAACAGGATCATTTATTCCCCTGAATAAAAAGAATCTGGCAAAACCATGTGAAATATTCCGTGATGTATTAATAACCAAAGAATATAATAAAGCGGCAACAATAATTATCATAATCATCCAGTCAGTATGAAGGGGATGAGAAGGTAGTTCAATGCCCGGTTTAAGATGTTTTATAAGAATAACTTTATCCTCCGTCTGCTGCTGTTTTTCTTTTTCAATAAAATTGTAAGGGAACTGCTTATATGAGCCATATCCTATTCTACGAATAAAATTATTTATATCGTAAAATGTTACATCGGAAATACCGTTCCTGCTGCAAACAGATGTTGTATCAGTCTGAACTGGCTGAACAATCTGCCGAATAATTGTTGATTTTGGTTTTATTGAATCTTTCGGCTGGCTGGATATAATATGTGATAACGAATCATGTTTTGCCTTCGTAGAATCTTGATTTATAAGAATTCTTCGGGGAATAGTATCTTGCTCTATATCTGAACGGGGAAGTAATATCATTTTGGCCGATTCACACGACAAAAGTAATGATAATTACCTGAGCAAAAAAACCAGTTGTAAGGTTCTTAAAAATGTGTACTCGGACACCCTGATATTTCTGAAAGAAGATTATTGGCTAACCTGCTTGCACCTATCCTGAACAAATTATTGTTAAGCCAACTTTCCCCAAGACAATGTTTAACGATCTGATAGTAAATTATTGCGTCTGCAGAAGTAACAATTCCTCCTGCAGCTTTGAATCCAACTTTTATACCTGTTTCTGAATAAAAATCTGAAATTGCCCGGCACATCACATAAGCAGCTTCCGGTGTTGCTGAAACGGGTGTCTTCCCTGTGGATGTTTTAATGAAATCAGCTCCAGCATCCATTGCTATCATTGAGGCTTTGAAAACATGTTCAAAATCACCCAAAAGACCCGACTCAACGATAACCTTTAACTGTCTAATTCCGATTGCCTGTTTAATTTCTCTTATTTCGTCGGCTACCAAGGCGAAATCATTCCCCAGAAATGCACCAACCGGAATAACTATGTCAATTTCATCAGCCCCGGCCTCCACTGCCATTTTACACTCTGTTACCTTTAAACTTCTAAAGGTCTGTGATGTAGGAAAAGCTCCGGCAACAGAAGCGATCTTTACATTTCTGGCAGTCAGTTTCTCTTTAACAACTGCCACAAAATTCGGGAAAACGCAGATGGCAGCAACATTTGGAATATTTGAATAACGACCCGAAAAACTATTTACATTGCCTGTAAAATGCAGTATATGGCTTCTGTTATCAGTAGTATTCAGACTGGTAAGATCTATCAGGTTTAAAAGACTCATCAAAAGATGCTTATCAGCAACATCGGTGCCATTTGAGGTAACTTTTTTAAGTCCCTTTTTAATTTCGGCTTCCGAAGGACATGAATTTATCAGTTTTTGATATAGTTTTGTCATCTAATTAATTGTTATGTTAGATTCAAATTACAGCGAAATGAAAAAAAAGAACGGGGTTAATATAATGCTTTTTGTTCTTATTATTATTTTAATTGGAATATTAAGTTGTTCAAGAGGCACTAAAAATCAATCTGAAGGAATATTACTTCAGACTGACAGGGATTTTTCCGCCATGTCAGTTAAGAAAGGGATGCATAAAGCTTACCTTAATTATGTGGCAGAAGAAGGGGTTATTCTCCGTAATAATTCATTTCCGGAGAAAAGTAAAAAGATGATCGAAGAACGATTTTCTGAAAAGGGGGATAGTGCATTCGTTTCCAGCTGGGAACCCATGTTTGAAAAAATATCTGCGAGCGGAGACATGGGTTATACCTATGGTATACACACCAATACTAACAAGAAAACAGGTGAAATTACTAAAGGAACCTATGTTACAATATGGCAGAAACAGCCGGATGGAAGCTGGAAGTTTGTTCTTGAAAGCAACAATCAGGGTTTATCTGAGAGTTCGGAATAAGAAGTCGGGATGTTGATATTTGTTCAGGAGTTTTTTGAGTGCCTTGCAAGAGAAGCAAAAATACCGGTTACCGATAATACTGAAAAAATAATAAAACTGGTTCTCATCGCGGATATAAGTCCCGGATAGGTTGAAGGATTAATAGTTTCTTTTCCTATATATAATGAAATAAGCATCATTGCAATACCCATACTCATCATTTGACCTACTATCCTCATGGTTCCTACAACTCCGGAAGCTACTCCTAAATGACGTTTCTCAACAGAACTCATAATTGCATTTGAGTTCGGGGAAGAGAAAAGGCCAAAACCGATACCCATTATCAGCAGTAACAGCACAATAAAATAATTAGAGGTTGTCTCATTGATAAAGCACATTAGTATCAATCCTGTTGCCGTAATTCCCATACCGTATGAAGCAATGACCCCTGGATTTTTCCTGTCAGATAATTTGCCAGCAAAAGGTGATAAAAGGGTCATAGCTATAGGTTGCGATATCATAATCAACCCTGCAGTACTTGCATCTAATCCTTTAAGATATTGCAGGTAAAGACTTATAAAGAAGCCAATTGCACTTGTAGCTGCATAGTTAATGAGTGCTGCAACACCTGAAAAGGCGAAAACCCTGTTTCTGATAATTAGCTTTATATCAAAAACAGGACTACTGATTCTATTTTCGATGACGAGGAATATAACTGTCATAAAAACAGCTATTACTATGCAACTCCAACCCATTGCGGAGGGAAGACGTGAAAAACCAAACATGAAAGAGGCGAGTGCAATTCCGTAAACTAATGACCCGCTCCAGTCAAATTTTTCACCCTCTGCCTCTGCCCATTCTGTTTTAATTTTCTTTTGAATCAGAATAAGTGATATAACACCAAAGGGGACAAGAAATGCAAAAATACTTCTCCAACCAAGATAATGAGTCAGCAGCCCTCCTATTACAGGCCCCAGAGATAATCCGAGATATGTTGCAGTAATATTAATACCGATGGCTCTTCCCCTTTCTCCGGGCTGAAAAACGGAGGTGAGTATTGCCATACTTGTACCAAATATCATTGCACTGGAGATACCCTCAAATATTCTGAGAATCAGTAACGAAATGATGCTGTGAGAAAAAAGTATAAGGAAAGTAGATATGGTAAACAGGTAAATACCTGTTGTAAAGATTTTTTTTCTTCCGATAATATCTCCAAGCCTCCCAAAAGGCAGAAGAAATATTGCCGATGATAATAAAAAACTGCTTATTATCCAACTCAGGCTTATCGCATTTGCATGAAGCTCTTTTTCAATTGCAGGAAGTGCGAGATTTACTGCAGAAGAAAGAAATGGAACAAGAAAAGCGGCAAAAGCAGAAACAAGAAGCACGGAAATTTTAAAAGACCTATCTTCTTGTACATCAGTATTCATATTCATTCCTTCTCCTTTGTATCGATAATTATTGTTACCGGTCCATCGTTAACTGATTCTACAAGCATCATTTCACCAAATTCTCCTGTGCTTACCTCTCTCTCCAGAAGCTCTGTGAGCCTGAGTACAAAGTTGTTATACAATGGATTAGCTTTTTCGGCTTTAGCCGCCCGTACATATGAGGGTCTGTTTCCTTTTTTTGTTTTCGCAAAAAGAGTGAACTGACTGATTGCCATAACATTTCCACTTATTTCACTGACTGATAGGTTCATAATCCCGTTGGAGTCGTTGAAGATTCGGAGATTAACAATCTTATTGCATAGCCATTCAATGTCGTTAGTATCATCTGTTTCTTCAATTCCTAATAAAATGAGTAATCCGGTCCCGATTTCAGATTTGATCTTATTACCGATTGTTACCGAAGCCCTGCTTACACGTTGAATTACGGCTCTCATCTCATTCGCTGTTATTGGTACCAAATATATGCAATCAATTTCAAAATATTTTGAGTGGTGATTTATATTATATTTGCCATCTTAAAGCTGTTAAATGGACTTATTTACAATTCTGGTTATTGCACTTGGTTTGTCATTCGACACGTTTGCCGTATCTTTATCGTATGGGGTTATCAGGAGCATGATCATGTTCCGGCAGGCAGCCTGGATCGCAATAGTTCTTGCTGTATTTCAGGGAGGCCTTACTATCGCCGGATATTTTCTAGGCACAATAGTTTCAGAAGCATTGAAGGCGACAGACCACTGGATTGCATTGGGTTTACTTTCTTTTCTTGGTATAAAGATGATTATAGAAGGCCTCAGGAAAAGGAAAGATGAGGAGTCTAAAGACTATAGCAGAACAATTATTCTTTTAACTCTTGCCCTTGGAACCAGCATTGATGCTTTTGCCGTTGGAATAAGTTTTGCGCTCCTCGATGTAAGGATTTGGGAGGCGGGTATAATTATTGGAGCTGTCACTTTTCTTGCTTCAATGACGGCAATCCGTATCGGTAAATCCGCCGGTACCAGACTTGGTAATAAAGTTGAAATTATTGGTGGTTTGTTACTAATTGCAATTGGGTTAAAGATCTTCCTGGAGCATATATTAGCAACTTAATTGTACTTTTCAACAATCTCGACTGATCCCTTTATAATTCCCGGATTGTTATTTTTTCCTGATGGTTCTAACTCCAAATACGGGTCCCGCCATATTACCTGGTTTCGCCTGAAACCTGACTGTGATTTTAGATTTTCCCTTACATAAATCTTCCGGGACATCATACTGAACAGCAATAAATTGTCCGTCTTTTTTATTCGAAATATTTTCAGTGGCAATGATTTTGTCATTTACAAGAATATCGAAAGTTTTTGCACCCGGAAAACCACCCCAGTAATCAACAACCAGAGCAATTGGTTTGTCAGGAATTATTTTAAGATCGAATGAGAACCATCCGCCACGGGAGTCTCTGTTGGCTCTTCCCTTATAGGATCCTGCGAATGTCTTATCACCGCTGAAATTATGGTTTCGTTCAGGTTGCATTTCGCCGGGCTGTGCAAAATCTATTTCAGCCTCTTTAAGTTTTATAAGTCTTTCCTTTTCTGCGCTGTATTCTTTTTTCCTGGCTTCCCATTCTTTTTCATTAAATAGATCCCAGTAAATTGAATATCTCCTGTTATAAGTGGCATAAAAAGGTTTCAGTTCAATATCACGGGGTCTGCCTGTGTTCCTGGTCATGAATGTATTTGCTTTTCCTTCAACCGGGGTCAGCCATGTTGAAGGGTCTCTTTTTTCGGTCATCATAACAGGTACATAAAAGGGGTCTTTTGATGCAGTATCATTTACTGGTCCAAGGTCTCCGGCCAGAACAAGCGGTCCGTACATAACTGCCACCCTGTCGCTGTCGTCAGGCATTGATTCCAGATGCAGCGAAAATGGTATAGATACCTCCACCTTATCGCCGGTTTTCCAGACCCTTTCGACAGGAACAAAGCTGCCGGGTCGGTTTGTAATCCTTTTGACACTTCCATTCACTTTAATCTCAATACCATTTTTAGCCCATGAGGGGTAACGAATCTGCAAGGTAAGTTTAACAGGTTTTTCGCATTTGAATTCAAAGAGAGAACCCTGTTCTTCAGGATAGGATGTTTTCTGCGTAAGTACGATTCCCTTGTCATGCCAGTTTAGTTCTGATGCAATATATTGAAACACAAATAATTCATTATCATTATGGTAAAAAATATTTTTCCCATACCTTGAATGATTCTCCATCCCCGATCCGACACAACAGGTAAATGAATAAGGATCCTGAAAATCTTTAAATCCTCCCATCTCCAGAGAAAGATTATAGGTCACATTTCCTGTTTCAGGATTCTGAGATGAAAGAATATGATTAAATAGTGCTCTTTCGTAAAAATCAGCAACCCCGGCTGAGGCATTCCACTCAAAGAGATGTTCTGAAAGCTTAAGCATATTATATACATTGCATGTTTCGGTCGTCCCTTCCCCCAGACGGTTTCTGAGTTTGTCTTCGGGTCCGAAATATTCCTCGTTGCCATTTCCTCCGGTAACGTAAGAATGGTGATTTACGACGGTATGCCAGAAAAATTCAGCTGCATTGCGGTCCGAAGTGTCACCGGTAAGCTCGTAAATCCTTGCAAGAGCGATTAATTTTGGAATATTGGTATTGCAGTGTTTTCCCGGGAGAATATCCTTATGCTCTTTAAGAGGATCGAGGACTGCTTTCTCATAGAATATTTCCGATATTCCGAGGTATTTCTGATTTTTAGTATCGGAATAGAGATCGGCCAGTGTTTCACTTATACCGCCATGTTCACAGCGAAGCATTTTCTGTACCTGGTCGTCGCTAAGCGGAGAAACAATGCTATAGAGCCAGTCAGCAAATTTTTGCTCAACATCGAGGGCTACAGTGTTATTGCAGAAGCGATAGGCATCTCTTAATCCCGCCATTATTTTGTGCTGTGTATAGAAAGGAGACCAGATACCATTAAGGTCAAATCCTTGTGAACGTATATTTCCTTTTGCAATTTCCTCCTCAAAAACCTTTTTCCCTTTTGGGAATGCCCCTATATAACCTTTATCATCGGCATCCTGAATTATTTTAAGTTCTCCGACAATATAATTCACTCTTTCGAGAAATTGTTTGTCTCCGGTTGTCTGGTACATCATTGAACAGGCACTCAGGTAATGACCAAGGCTATGCCCGGCAAGTGATTCGTTTTCCCAACCCATATAATGTTCAGCTTTGGGTTTTAACCCTGCTTCGGAATAGAATCGGGAAAGAAGACGATCAGGTTCATAGTTTAAAAGCGTTTTAGCATCAAGTTCTGTTGCATGCAGGAAAGGACCACCAAGAAGCCTGACGTCAGTAATGCTGAAAGGCAAAGCCCGGAACGAAATAACCTCCTGCCCCTTTGTTTTAATGTAGTTCAACTTATGCGTATAGCAGCCTGAAAGGATCAACCCGGGAAAACATGTAAGCAATAGTAATCTGATTGATTTTTTCATAATTTATGTTTTGTTTTACTCCTGCTTCTTTTTTAGCGGAATTAATCATATCGATCCATTTTAATTCGATAAATGCTATAGAATTTATCTCCTTTCAGTGGCAATGGTGACGGTTCGACGGGCATCAAAATGGTACCATTCTTCTCACTCTTTTATCAAAAACTGCCATTTCGTTGAAGCCTGTATAGTTCAGTAATTCATAGGCTTCGTCGAAATACTGTCCAACCCGTGAGGGCATATGTGCATCTGAATTGACACAAACAGGTACCCTTTCCTCTCTGAATATGTGAAGAAATTTACGGTCAGGATAGAAGTCGGCAAGAGGCCTGTTTCGCCCGTTTGTATTGACTTCAAATGCAACATTATGTACTTTCATTGCTTTTGCCAGCTTCCTGTAAAGTGGTTCCAGGTCGGAAGTTGGTTTGTAGCCGTATATTCTTATCAGATCGCAGTGACCAATTATATCAAATAATTCTGAGTTGACGGCACTAATTACAGAATCGAAATATGATTCAAATAACTTGTTGATACTTTTACCTTCGTAGAACTCCGGCCCGACATCAACGGTTTTTTCACCCAAATAATGAACAGAACCTATTATATAATCAAGGGGCAGAGTATTCAGATAAGAATCAATCTCTTTTTCCTTCCCTGAGAAATAATCAACTTCAAGACCAATTTTAATTTTAATATCGTTTGTATTGTTCTGAAGCCTTTGCAGATGAGTTATATAAGTAGAAATGTTACCGGGATTCATATTACAGTCTTCAATTTCCCTGAATAAGTTAAGATGTTCTGAGAAGCCTATTTCACTGAGTCCGGCAGCTATTGCCGGAGGGATGTAGTCCTCTGGTTCCGATCTGCCATCGCTGTAGCTGGAATGCATATGATAATCTGTTCTGTAAATCATCTCAGAAAAGTGGTTAAAGAATGATTTTAGACCTTCAAATTAGGCCTAAATTTGGCAATAAAACAAATTGAGATTAGATAATGTGATCAGGAAATTGATAAATTTGTGAAAAACTTAAAAGAGTGAACGATAAGAAAAAAACTTGCTCATGCGTGAGTTGCGATTTCCGTTCGGTAGTATTTACATATCTTAATGATTCTTTAGTCGAAGAATTATGTGATTATAAAGAAGAGCAATTTTATCGGAAGGGGGAGATAATAAATCATGAAGGAGAAAAAATCAGCAACTTTAAATATCTCAAAAGCGGGCTGGTTAAACTTTACAGGAGAACTCCTGCAGGTGATGAGCAGGTAATTACTATTACCAGGCCATTCGAATTTGTAAGTAATATGAGTATTTTTTCGGAGGATCGTTACCAATACTCGGTATCGGCTCTTGAAGATTCTGTGGTCTGTATGGTAAAGCTCGATTTTATAAAAGAGCTGTTTTTAAAAAACGGCGGGTTTGCAATGAGCCTTCTTACAAAGATATCAAGGATAAACGATAAAATTATTTCCCAGACTCTCGATATAAGACAGAAGAACCTTGTTGGTCGGGTGGCTTATGTGTTGTTATATTTTACAAATGAAATTTATAAGTCAAGGGTTTTCGACCTGCCGGTTTCCCGAAAAGAGATAGCAGACTATATTGGAATGAGCACTGCAAATGTGATCAGGACATTATCTGATTTCAAGAAGGAGGGGATTATCAGGGTTTTTGGAAAGACAATCGAGGTGGTTGAGGT
>DCFT01000148.1:1787-2935 GCA_002319885.1 Bacteroidales bacterium UBA1797 | reverse complement strand
AATTTGTAAAGGAAAAAATTAAGGACCTTGGCACTTCAGCATGTCCTCCATATCATCTGGCCCTGGTAATCGGTGGGACTTCGGCTGAAGCAACTCTTAAAGCAGTAAAAGAAGCTTCAGCAGGATATCTCGACCAGTTGCCTGTGACAGGCAATGAAGCCGGACGTGCTTTCCGTGATATTGAATGGGAAAAGAAAATTGAAAAGATATGCCACGAATATGGTGTTGGGGCACAGTTCGGCGGAAAGTATTTTGTTCATGATGTAAGGGTAATAAGAATGCCCCGCCATGCTGCCTCATGCCCTGTTGGTCTTGGTGTAAGCTGCAGCGCAGACAGGAATATTAAAGCCTATATCAATCGGGAGGGTATATTTATTGAAGAGCTTGAGAAAAATCCGGCCCGTTTTATGCCGGCTAAAGCCCCCGAACTCGAAAAACCTGTGGAGATCAATCTCGATCGTCCTATAAATGAAATTTTGGCCGATCTGACAAAGTATCCTGTGAAGACAAGGCTGAATCTTACAGGGACATTAATTGTTGCACGCGATATTGCTCACGCTACCATTAAAAAGATGCTCGACGACGGGAAACCAATGCCTGAATATTTTAAAAATCATCCGATCTATTACGCCGGTCCGGCTAAAACACCTGAGGGGATGCCTTCGGGAAGCTTTGGTCCGACAACGGCCGGGCGTATGGATTCGTATGTTGATCTCTTCCAGAGTCTCGGAGGATCGTTGATAATGCTGGCAAAAGGAAACCGGAGCAGACAGGTTATTGAAGCCTGCAAAAAACATGGAGGATTTTATCTGGGATCTATCGGAGGACCGGCTGCCATTCTTGCAGCAGAAAATATAAAATCAGTTGAAATAGTTGACTTTGAGGAACTTGGAATGGAGGCAGTCCGTCAGATACGTGTCGTAAATATGCCTGCCTTCATTATTACCGATGATAAGGGGAATGACTTCTTTGACGAGTATAATAAGTGATGAATTTTCCACCTCTGATATCTATTGGATTTGAATGTTCATCCAATAATTTATCAGAGGCTGTCTAAAAAGAAGAAAGCAATTAACCACAAAGGGCTCAAAGTAAATTCACAAAGGGCACAAAGTCCTGTCCTGATAGCTCCCGTCCCGATAGCTCCC
>DCFT01000148.1:0-1513 GCA_002319885.1 Bacteroidales bacterium UBA1797 | reverse complement strand
AGCTATCGGGACGGGAGTTATCGGGATAAATATCAAGATATTACCTTTGTGTACTTTGAGCTTGCTTTGTGTGCTTTGTGGTTAAAAAGGACTTTTTCAATAACCACCAGGGGTGAGTACATATATCTCCTAAGCAATTACCGGATTTTACTCTTCATTATGAAATTGCATCTGACCATCCTGCTATCCCAGAATAAGCAAGCATAAACAAAGAGAAACAAGGAAGAATTAACAGAAATCATGAATAATTGATTTGGTTTCAGGAATGCGCATAAGTTCAAACTTCTAAATGTGTATTCATGTAAGATATTTTCTGTCGGATAAGCAGTTTCCTGTTATATATTTTTTTATCTTGAAACCCGCAAATTCTGATCTATGAAACGATTCTTCGTATGGTTTTTCCCCGGTCTTATTATTGGTGCTTTGCTCATACTTGGTGGCAGTAAAGCTTTACATATGACCTCAACTAATGAGTATTGTATTTCGTGCCATATTCACCCGATGGCAGATGCATCGTGGAGAAAATCTGTGCATTATGATACGCGGTCGGGATATCGTATCGGCTGTACTGATTGTCATCTTCCGCCAAAAGGGAAGGGCTATATTATGGCAAAAGGGAAGACAGGGTTACGTGATCTCTGGAACAAGTGGACTAAAGATCCGGCTTCATTTAACTGGTCCGACAAAAGACGTCTTGAAGTAGCCCGTGGATATGTTTATGAAAGCAGTTGCATCAAATGCCATGAGAATCTCTTTCCGGGAAAACTCTCAAAAGCCGGAGAAGATGCACATCTCTATTATACACAGACCAAAAAAACTGCTGAGCTGAATTGCATTAACTGTCATCTCAATGCAGGACATTTCATTGAGGGGTATACTCATGGCAGCAATTCTACTTTTGGTAATACGGCATCAGCAGCCAAAGAGATCTTTTCAGAACCTGCAAAAGTCAACGGATTTGCCAGTTTTACTGAGCGTATACCAAAATCATCGGTCTCATTTAATATGGTAGCCATACCCGGAGGAACATTCAATATGGGAAGTCCGGCAACCGAACCTTTCAGAAAGAGCGACGAGGGACCTGTCAGAAAAGTGGAGTTAAAACCATTCTTTATGGCAGAAATTGAAGTTTCATGGGAAGAGTATCTCGCATTTTACGTTCAGACAGCAGCTGAAGGCCGGACAACCGATACGGAAGGACTCAGATCGCAGAAGTCGTCAGAAACTGATGCAATTTCAGGAGCTACGCCGCCTTATGGACAACCCGACCAGGGATGGGGATTGGGCAAACGCCCTGCTATTTCATTCTCTTTTCACGCAGCAGAAACCTACTGTAAATGGTTAAGTAAAGTTACAGGAAAGAGCTATCGTCTGCCAACAGAGGCGGAATGGGAATATGCTTGCAGAGGCGGAACAACCTCTCCTTATTTTTTCCCGGGTGACCCAAAGAAATTTGAGAGAACAGGAATAAGAGCAAAATTCTCAAAAAATGATACTACAGTCATCAATACAT
>DCFT01000158.1 GCA_002319885.1 Bacteroidales bacterium UBA1797 | reverse complement strand
GCCACTAGTGTCATGTCAATGATTAAAAGTCGTAAGAGTTATAATGGATGATATTCATAAGTATCACTTATGAATAGATACACTGTGACACTTACCGAAGATGAACGTAAATATCTCCGTGATCTTGCTTCAAAGGGAAAACATAACTCTCAAAAAATTCTCAATGCTCTGATTTTGCTTAATTGTGATAAAAGTGAATGGAATGCTAACCATTCAATCAATGAAGAAATCTCACGTGTACTGAATATTAGTATGAAAAAAATTGATCGTGTTAAGAGGCGGTTTGTTGAAGAAGGTCTTGAAGTTGCCCTCAACGGAGAAAAAAGTGATCGCGTTTATGCTAAAAAAATTGATGGTGATGCTGAAGCCCATTTAGTCGCCCTTAGTTGCAGTGAACCTCCTGCAGGTTTTGCTAGATGGTCTTTGAGATTGTTAGCCGATAAGGCAGTGGAACTTGGCTATGTTGAGGATATTTCTCATGAAACAGTACGCCGTACTTTAAAAAAACGAGATCAAACCCTGGCAAAGAAAAGGGTGGGTAATTCCTCCAGAACAAAACAGTAGCTTTGTTGCAAATATGGAAATGGTTCTGGATGTTTATAAGCGTCCATTCGATCCACGAAATCCGGTTGTATGTATGGACGAATCTCCAAAACAACTTATTGAAGAAACCCGGATCCCTATCCCCTGTTCACCAGGGAAGCCAACAAGGTACGATTATGAATACAAACGTAATGGAATGTGCAATATATTCCTTGCCTGCGAACCATTGACAGGAAAAAGAATGGTAAAAATTACTGAAAGAAAAACCAAGCGAGACTGGGCTTTTTTTCTGGAAGAAATCGAAGTTCAGCATGAAAATGCAGATAAAATTACGCTGGTAATGGACAATCTAAACACGCACGTTCCCGGGTCTCTCTATGAAACGTTTCCACCACCTAAGGCAAAGGCATTATGGGATAGATTTGAGTTCGTGTATACCCCAAAACATGGGAGCTGGTTGAATATGGCAGAGATTGAATTGAACGTACTTACAGGTCAATGTTTAAAAAGGAGAATGGATAACATCGAGTTTGTTAGGAAAGAAGTGTTGGCATGGCAATATTTCAGAAACAACAAAAATTCAAAGGTTAATTGGCAATTCACAACAGATGATGCAAGGATAAAGTTATCACGTCTTTATCCGACATTGAATTATTGACGCGACACTAGTATGCAAAATTGACATAACTTTATTAAAAGTCGTGATACAAAAAATTTTGTTTTTGTTTTATTGTCTAATTATTATAATGAATTGCCAATTTCATGCTGATTTTTCCGTAATTGCCTATGTGTTTGTTTTCTCGATTGTTCTAGAAACTATAGGAATTTGCTTGTTTCCACCGATAACCCCACCATCAAATGCAAAAAAATATTACGAAACGCACAGGTACTTTTATGATGCCTCTTGATAATGAAAAAAAGAATCGTTTTTGATTTTATATTTTTACTATTATAAGATGCACTATATATTTTAGGAAACAAGAATATAGTAATTGATCAGTCTTCAAAGAATTTATTGAATGGATGTGAATTTATAATGAAAAAATTAAGTTATATATTATTATTTATCGCCTTGATTGTTTTTTTCCATTTATTAATTCTTTATTTTTGATTGTACCTATAAAATTATCTCAGATTTTTGGAGTAATTATCGTATCGGTGATTGAAGCTTTTATACCGTTTCTAAATAGTTATAGTTATATTTCTATTAAACCGCAATAAAAACAGCCATAAATTTTCTAACGTTTTGTAATCAGGGGTGCCGCTCTCTAATCCTAAATTTCGTACGTTAAGAAATTAGTATCTAAAATTCATCAGAATTTCGTGATTAGAGTGCATCTCGATTAATAAGAATCCGCTGGTCAAGGACATACTTTTTAATAGATTAATAGTTCAGAATAAGGACAATATGTAAGGTAACCAATATTTGATATTCTCCTCTTGATGATTGCTATAGGCCTGAACCAAGTACATAGTTGCTGTTTTAGATATAATTCACTTACATTATTTTCAGTTCCAAAGTTACTTTCTCATTTGATGTTGAATGCTTAACGTATGAAATTTAGGATTTACTGGCTGCACCTCTAGAAGAAGTGATTTGAATTTTAGACAATCTCTTACAAATTTTTCTATTTAGTGAGATGACCCACTATTTGAATAGGAAACGGAGATACATATCTAAATTCGTTAATATGCCTTCGATATATTTTCAGTTACATTTATCCAGAGTTTAAGATCCCTATATGGTGCATCCTTATCTGTTTCTTTGAAAAGCAGGAACTCAAGCTTCATATTATTTCCCTTGAAGGGAGGAGTAAATGAAACTGGTTTTTCCCAAGTCTGATTATGGGCAAGAGTTATTTTTTGCATGTCTTCTGACAGGGACACTGATTTATTTTCAAGCCTTAATTTTAATGTGTAATTTACGGGCTTGTACTCGTAATTTACAATCCTCACTACTACTGTTCCTTTTTCCCCAAGTGTGTATTCCGTGGGATAATTATCGGTTTTTCCTTCAGGCCCGAAAATATAGAATTCTGTAAAATGTTCTTCCGAATTCTGTGGTTTTGCAATAATCCTCTCTTGGCAACCTGATGTAAATAGAGCCAGACTTATGAGAATTAGGAAAGATAATACTTTTGTATTCTTCATATTTCATTCACTTTCGTAATTTCTATGCTTATTGATGAAAAAACTTAGTATCGTTAATAAAAGTTTCTCATATCTAGGAATAATCTCAGTATAGTTGTCACTAGGTGCCAACTTGCTGAATGAAAAATAGTATGACCACTGGTACGGTTAAACCTTCATGGGATGACTATAATTACATGTTCTCCTATAACTGAAAAAATTTCTTATCCTCCGAAGACTAAACAGTACAGAAAAAATACCCTTAGATTTAAAATATTATGTCAGGATTTACTACAACCTATTGTATTAAAACCTTGTAGTAATCTATTTTTGAGAGTATTAAAACAACTCGAAAAGACATATTTAGGGTTTCATCCCGATTTTAACGTCGGTGACGCTAAGGCCAACTAGATATGATATCCTTTGTGGTGTCTTTGTCTGTATTAGCGTTAAAAGAAGGAGAGAAGCTTCTCGAATATGGCTCTTTCAATCTATTTCGTTTACCCTAAAATTTTAATCATTTCTTAGCGTATACCTACATTAAAATCGGAACGATACCCTTATAAAACACTATGAATTTGAGTTTAAACCGCCAAAAGGTACAACGGTGATAAACATATGAAAATAGATAATATTGTAAAGAAGAAATAATGCGTTCACTTCCAGTCTATTTTATTTCTTTTTTAATAATTGGATACCTGCATGAGAAAGGATTCATACCAGTAGGGGGAATAGGAGTATTTATTCTGGCGTTTCTTGTAACATTCATACATTTCTCGTTCATGGTCTGGTATAGAAAAAAAGAACA
>DCFT01000008.1 GCA_002319885.1 Bacteroidales bacterium UBA1797 | reverse complement strand
TTCATTTTTAAACGATTAACAATAAAATTGACAAAGCTTTCTGTTATTTTACTTTAATAGATAATTCTATGCGCTATGCACTTATTTCAAAAAATTCAGGTATTATTTTTTTTGCTTCCTTTCTTATTTTATCTGCATATTCAGAGGGAACTGACCGGTAGGGCCACCGCATATGGCTTCCAATATCTGCCCATCCGCCAACCAGAGCGAGGAACCTGTCACAGGCCTGATTGGGATAATGTTCTTCTGTGATCAAAGGATTAATAAATTGCTGCATGAACTTATTTATCCTTATCTCCAGTTCCAGTCCTGCTTCAATATTTTCAATTATAAGGTCATACCATTTCTGTGCAGCAAAAGGATTAAGGCAAGCCATATTTGAATACGCGCCATTAGCACCGTTTTTGATCCCTGTGGCCAGATGATGACCGGGAATAAAAACTGACAATCCATTGCTATTATTCCCGGCTCTCTTATACCAATTGTCATTACCATTATTATCAAAGACTTTCAGGCCGACCAGTCGGGGTACAACTTTCTTCACCGGTTTCCATTGTTCCGGCTGCAGAACCACTTTGGCATGAGGAGGGTTATATAATACCAGTCCGACATTACCGGCTTCTTCTGACATTTTCTGCAAAAATTCAATATTCTCCTCCTGCACTGTAGGGAACCAATCCGGAAGAATGACCTGAAAGGCAGATGGGTTAAGATCTTTTGTCCTTTTAAGTCTTTCCATTGAGATCTGAGCGCTCATATGGTTCACTCCGATCTGAAAAGGGATATTTTCTTTCCCGCACTTTTCTGCAAGCAAACCGCTTATTTTGTCAAACTCATTTTCTGTCTGTGTATAAAATTCACCTGCTGTGCCATTTGAATATATCCCATTCGGTTTTGATGAGATTAGAATATCTATTTCATCAGCCAGCCTTGAGAAGTCTATTTGTCCCTGCTTATCTGTTGCCAGGAACAGTGTGGCCCAGTTGCCGAAAATCTCATTATGTTGTAAAGCTTTCATCAATAAAAAAGGTTATTCCCAATCAGACTTGTTTTGCAGCCTGGTACATGGCAATTATGTTTTCCGTTGGGCAATCGTCCTGGAAATTATGTGTCGAACCCAGAAAATATCCGCCGCCTGGCGACATTATCTCAATCATCCTTTTTACTTCCTGCTTTACCATATCAGGTGTTCCGTTAGGAAGAAGTTCCTGTTCATCAATTCCTCCGGAAAAAGTCAATAGATGACCATATTCTTTTTTTAATTCAGCCGGAATCATGCCATTTGCTTTTACCTGAACAGGATCTAATACGTCCAGGCCAATTTCTAAAAAGGAAGGGATAAGATCACGGACGGATCCACAGGAATGTTGATAATAATGTGCACCATATTTTTTAGCTGTGTCGGCCATTTTTTTCAGAGCCGGTTGAAAAAATGTTTTCCACGTTCCCAGGTCGAGCAGCAACCCTTGCTGTGTACCAAAATCATCACCTATCCTGAAAAAATCTATTTTCCCATTCGCCGAAGCAAACATCTTATCTATGAAAGCCACTTGAAATGCCATGATCTTTTCGATAAGGCTTTCGAAGAAAACAGGATTCATCAGGGGGTCAGTGAAACTTCTTTCCACCCCGATCAAATTCTGTACAGGATATTGAAAAATGCCCGGTGATGGCACACCCGGACCTGTCATGATTGCATATTCCGAATACAGGTCACACGATGATTCCAGTTTAGAAAAATCCCAGTCCTCAATCGTGGGCCAGGTATAATCATCAAGCTCTTCCGGGTTGGTGACATTTGCGAGAGGGTGAAAAACTTCATTCCAGTAACCGGCAGTTTCACTGAACTTTGTATATCTCCATTCAACTCCCCATATATCTTTTTTATGTCCATCTGGAAGAAGAAGATTTTGACCGGCATATTCAGGCCCGACCCATCTGAAATCAATGTCAAAGTACTGAAAAAGTTCTTCATCAGTATCGAGCTGCAGATCTTTCTTTAACCGTGACCTGACTTCCGGAACATCACGGTACATGAATGGGATACGATCGGGCTCCTTATGTGAAAGTGACATTAAAACTCTCTCTTTGTGTGTCATCGGAATAACATTTTCATGTTTGTTTTATCCGGAATGGCGATAATAGTCAATCAGTTATAATTTGCATACCCTTAAAGAGATACAAATAAAATTAATGTAACCCCGCTTGGTTCTTTTAAGACCTTACAGGGTTACACCCAACCCTTAACTAACCCAAACACTTACCCTTCATTAATATCCTGCTGTTTGTATCAGCAGACTGTCTTTTGCCATCACATTGGTTTGAACTGCCCAATACAATGGAGTTGTTTTACCAACCAGATTAGGAATATACTGGTAAAGATCAACCACACCCATTGCACCTGCTCTTCTGAGATCATACCAGCGCTTCATTTCAGTGAATAATTCCCTGCCGCGTTCATCAAGTATCTCTCTCTGAAGCAAAGTCTGGGTTGTTTCAGTATATTCAGGAATGCCTGCCCTTGTGCGTACCATATTTAAATATTTTAAGGCATTTGTTGGGTCATTCAGGTCAGCATATGCTTCTGCTTTCAGCAATAACATGTCAGCCAGACGGTAAAGGATTATATCGTTATCGGCAATACGGTCATCGGCGTATTTTGTTCCTCTGTATTTATTTGGCCAGTAATACCTTGGTACACCGCTATAAAGTTCTGCAATATAAGTCCTGGATACCCTTTTATCGCCCGGATATGTATTGATGAGCGTAAGAGCCTGTGGACTTAAGACGAATCCGGCCTGGCCGGCTATAGCTGCCGGGAGATCTGCATAGTTGTCAGCTCCGAAACTCGTATCATATCTCGGGAAGCAGGTATTGATCTGGCCACTGGTATATTCACTTCTGTTAAGATAGAATGAAAAGATAATTTCATTATTCTTTTTAGTGTCGAAAATATCTCCAAAGGTGGGAAGAAGAGAAACTCCGGAATCCTCAATATTCGTAATGGCATCGATGGCAGCATTAAAATCAGTTGAACCACCGCCCAGTACAGTTCCGGTCCACATTTTTACATCGGCCAGCAGAGCATAGACAGCCGGTTTAGAGAATTTATACTTATTAACATAGGTATCTTCGGGGAACAAAGACAAGGCCTGTGCGATGTCATCATTAATCTGAGCGAAAACATCACTAGCAGGTGATCTTTTATACAAGGGGTTTTTCGCACTTAAAACAGGTTCCAGAACCAGAGGAACGTCGCCCCAGACCCTTGCAATATACAAATATACTGCTGCCCTTAAAGCATGAGCCTCAGCTTCAATTCTATTCTTTGTATCAGGATTTGAAAAAACAAAAGGTTCAATTTTACTCAGCAGAAGGTTTACATTGCCAATTGTTCCATAATAGGTTGTCCAGTCAACAGAATTACCGGGAGTGATACTTTGAGCCCAGTAATTTGAAAACCTGGCATTGTAGCCCTGAGCCAGCATATCTCCGCGTTCCTCGGAAAATGGGAAATAATCGATATGTGACCTGAACCGGGCATAAATGCCATTCAGATAGGTGTAGAAATCTCCTTCATTTTGCCAGTAGACCTGATCCGTTATACTGGATTCCTGTTTAACGTCGAGAAGTTTCTCACATGACATTAGTGTAAGGATTAACACTAATGTAGCATATTTTATAATTTTTGTTCTCATTTGTCTTTATTATTAATTTTAAAATTTACACCAGTTCAGTATTTCCTTTTCTACATATTTAAAAGGATGCCAAACAAATACTGACGTGGGCGAGGATAATTACCTTCGTCATAGCCTTTATATTCTTC
>DCFT01000056.1 GCA_002319885.1 Bacteroidales bacterium UBA1797 | reverse complement strand
AGTATTGCCAGGAGCAGATGTTCTGTATCTATTGTACTGCTTTTCAGTGATTTTGCCTCAAGATATACAAGTTTAAGTATTCTCTCGGTGCTTCTCAGAAGAGGAATCACCTCATTGTCAGCAACCGGAACAGGACTTTCAACCTTTATACTCTTCTCGAGAGATCCTTTCAGAACCAAGAGATCAATTCCCTGGTTCATCAGAATTTCTATGGCCACGCTTTCTCCGTCTCTGAGTATTCCGAGAAAAAGATGCTCGGGGCTTATATGACTGTTTCCCAGTCTTATAGCCTCCTCCTTGGAATAACCCAAAATATCTTTTACTCTTTGTGAAAATTGTGAATCCATATTTTAATAAATCTAATTACAAAATTAATAAAATCAAACCGACATAATGTCAGACTCGTAATGACAAAAATACTCATAACAACTATTTCAAAGTTAATTTATGATAATTATATATATGTCAATTTTCGTGCCCATTTATGAACAATGAATGTTAAAAATTCACTGACCCGGAAGCTCGAAAGTAAGCAAATTTTAATTACTTTCGTAAATCTGAACCCCAAGTTAGAGGTTTATTTGTAAATACTTAACTAATAATCTGTTATGTCAGAGAGAGAGAGAATAATTAAGGTTAATATTGAGGAGGAGATGAAGTCGGCATATATCGACTATTCTATGTCGGTTATTGTGCAGAGGGCATTACCTGATGTGAGAGATGGTCTTAAACCGGTTCACCGCAGGGTACTTTTTGGTATGTCGGAACTGGGAGTACTTTCCAACAGGGCTTACAAGAAATCAGCAAGAATAGTGGGAGAGGTGTTGGGAAAATTCCATCCTCACGGCGATTCTTCAGTGTATGAAGCAATGGTAAGAATGGCTCAGGAATGGTCATTAAGATACCCTCTGGTTGACGGTCAGGGTAATTTCGGATCAGTTGACGGCGATAGTCCAGCAGCAATGCGATACACAGAAGCCAGACTAAAAAAGATTGCAGAAGAGGCTCTGGCAGATATTGATAAGGATACAGTAGATTTTCAGCCAAACTTCGACGATTCACTCACTGAACCAACAGTTCTGCCTACAAGAATCCCCCAGCTTCTGGTGAATGGCGCCTCTGGTATTGCTGTAGGAATGGCTACAAATATGCCTCCTCATAACATTTCTGAAGTTATTGACGCAACCGTTGCCTACATTGACAATAATGATATTACCCCTGAAGAGATTCTACATTTTATAAAAGGACCTGATTTTCCGACAGGAGGTATAATTTATGGTGAACAGGGAATAAAGGATGCTCTTGAGACTGGCAGAGGAAGGATTGTGGTAAGAGCAAAAACAGAAATTGAATTAACTCATTCCGGCAGGGAATGTATTATTGTTAATGAGATTCCTTATATGGTCAACAAGGCGGAGATGATACGCAAGATTGCTGACCTTATAAATGAGAAAAAGCTGGAGGGAATATCTTATATTAATGATGAATCGGACCGGAACGGTATGCGTATTGTAATCATTCTTAAAAAAGATGCAAGCGCAAATGTAGTTCTGAATAACCTTTATAAGTTTTCTTCGCTGCAGACTTCTTTCAGTGTCAATAACATAGCCCTGGTAAAAGGCCGTCCAAAAACACTGAATACGAAAGAGCTGATCCATTATTTTGTTAATCATCGGCATGAAGTAGTAATCAGAAGAACAAAATTTGATCTCGATCAGGCTGAAAAGCGTGCACATATTCTTGAGGGTTTGATAATTGCAAGCGATAATATTGATGAGGTAATAGCAATTATCAGGGGATCGCAGACTCCAGATATGGCCAGGGAAAGACTTATGGAGCGGTTTGGTCTCTCAGATATTCAATCAAGGGCAATTGTAGAGATGCGTTTACGTCAGCTTACAGGGCTCGAACAGGAAAAACTGAGAGCAGAGTATAAAGAGATCATGGAATTGATTGCTTACCTGAAGAGTGTCCTGGCAAATATTGATCTTCAAATGAAGATTATCAAGGATGAACTTATTGAGATTAAGGAAAAATATGGTGATAAAAGACGGACTCTGATAATTCCGAATGCTGAAGAATTTAATCCGGAAGATTTCTATGCTGATGATGAGATGGTGATTACTATTTCACACATGGGTTATATCAAAAGAACTCCCTTAACCGATTTCAGAAGGCAAAACCGCGGAGGTACAGGTGCTAAAGGGGGAGCGACAAGGGATGAGGATTTTATAGAACATCTGTATATTGCCACTATGCATAATACTATGCTCTTTTTTACCCGAAATGGAAAATGTTACTGGCTGAAGGTTTATGCAATTCCTGAGGGATCAAGAACATCAAAAGGAAGAGCGATGCAGAATCTCATAAGTATTGAGCCAAATGATAATGTCAGAGCATTTATAAATGTAAAAAATCTGAATGACGATGAATATATTAATAATAATTTCATTGTTCTCTGTACTACTAAAGGAATTATAAAAAAGACCTCCCTCGAAGCATATTCACGACCCAGGGTCAATGGAGTCAATGCCATTACTGTCAGGGAGGGAGACGAACTACTTGAAGCAAAAATGACAAACGGGCAGCATCAGATCATGCTTGCTGTTAAATCGGGACGAGCAATCCGGTTTCCTGAAGCATCGGTACGGCCCATGGGAAGAACAGCTTCCGGTGTCAGAGGAATAAGACTGGCAAGTGAGAAGGACGATATCGTTGTTGGTATGATAACCGTTGAGAACAAAGAAAAAGATATCCTGGTTGTTTCAGAAAAAGGATATGGAAAACGATCTGATATTGATGGATACAGAATTACTAACAGAGGTGGTAAAGGTGTAAAAACCATAAATGTAACTGAAAAAACCGGGACACTCATTGCCCTGAAAGATGTGACTGACAATCACGACCTTATGATAATAACTCAATATGGAAACATCCTCAGGAGCCCTGTATCTGCTTTAAGAGTCATGGGCAGAGCAACACAGGGAGTCAGGCTGATTAACCTGAAGGAAAACGATATCATTGCATCTGTTGCGTGTGTTCTGGTTAATGATGATGAAACTGACGAGGAAAAATCCATTTCTGAAGAGAATGAAATTCCCGGTACAGAAAAAAATAAAATTATTGGTGAGGAAAATGGTAAAGAATTTGATGTTTAATAAGTAATGTTTAAATTTGGAAAAATTTTTAGGAACCATATTAAAATTAAAATTATAAACATGAAAAAGATTTTTTTGCTTTTAGTAGCTGTTAGTATTTCATTTGGAGCAATGGCCCAGAAAGGAAAGGTTACAAGTGCTCTTAATTATATTGACCAGGGAGCCCTTGATAAGGCAAAAGAGGATATTGATCAGGCTTTGGCTAATGATAATACCAAGGATTGGTATAATACTTATTTTGCGAAAGGTAAGCTCTGTCAGGCCGTATTTACTTCTAAAGATCCTAAGATGAACGCTCTATATGCTGATCCGCTTGAAGAAGCCTACAGTGCTTATGAAAAAGCGCTGGAGCTTGATCCTAAAGGAACTGCAAAAAAGAAAATGATAACAGGTACTGTATATAATTCTCTGGCTGTTAATCTTTATAATCAAGGCAGTGAAAGGTTTGAAGCTAAAGATTATGCAGGTGCTCTTAAATCTTTCCAGGAACAGATTAAAATAACCGAAAGCGACTTATATGTTGGAGCTGTTGATACGGGAATGTACTATAATGCTGGTCTGGCTTCAGTTAATTCAGGCAAATATAATGAAGCAGTTGCTTACTTTCAGAAATGTGCTGACATGCAGTACATGGGCATCACACCGTATTTCCAGATGTCTGAAGCATATCTCAGTTTAGGTGATACAGCAAAAGCTGAATCAACTCTTACAGGATTAGCAGCCAAATTTCCCGACGACAAAAACGTAACCTTGCAGTTGATTGACCTCTATATTAAGAGCGGAAGAGATGCGGAAGCCCTGAAATATATTAAAGTTGCCAAAGAAACTGACCCGAATAATTATAGTTTGTATTACGCTGCCGGAATTATTTATTTGAATGAAAGTAAATATGACGAAGCTATACCTGAGCTGACAAAATCAATTGAGCTAAAGGGAGATCTTTATGATACGCAGTATGGACTTGGCGCAGCTTATATTAACAAAGCTGCAGATATGTTCAAGGCAGCAAATGAAATAGTGGATGTAAAAAAATATGGTGAAGCCATTGACGAAGCAAACGCTGTTTACGCTAAAGCACTTCCTTATATGGAAAAAGCAAATGAACTTAAACCGAATGATGTTTACACAATGGGACGTCTGCAGGAGTTATATTACCGACTCAAAATGACGGATAAGTATACTGCAATAAAAGCCAAGCTGGATTCTATCAATAATAAATAATATTTCAAAAGAAATTAAAAAGAGGGTGTCTCAAAAGGGACACCTTCTTTTTTTTTAAGGATGTTCATTTCTTTTTGCTCGTCCAAAAAGAAACGAACCAAAGAAAAAGGACGCCGGAAATGATAACTTCAACCTTTTTTGGCAAAATGCCTTAGGCGTCACGCTCCCAAAAAAGGTTGAAGTTCGCGCCATTTCCGGTTTGCCACCGCACTATTCGCTCGAAATTCCTGTTAATAATTATAGTGAGGTCTTGAAAAAGTAGAAATAAAAGTTGGATTATTGGCTTTATCACACAACTTGAACGATTTTTTTTTATCATACACTTCGTGTTGGTCTTATTCAAATAGAAGGTTAGGAGTCTGTGAATATCTACTTATGGAAACATTATGTGTTTGATTTAAAATTATCCTATTTTACATAATATTAATTATAGGCTTTATTAGAGAATTTCCGTTCAGCTCTGCTGATTGA
>DCFT01000218.1 GCA_002319885.1 Bacteroidales bacterium UBA1797 | reverse complement strand
TCGGTTTTCATCTTCCTCTGTTGAAGTGAAAAGGGAACGAAGCCGGCTGAAGTTGTAAGTGCTTTGTTTTGTATCAGATATGGCACACCCGCACGCATCTGTATGGGGCGAAAAGATTTAAATCCCGGTTCCCCGATTACTCCTGAGGTGTTAAATAAAAAATTTCCTTTCCAGAATCGCTTTATTCCAACCGTTCCATCAGGTTGGGCATCTACAGCTAGTAATAATCCCGGATGTTCCCGGGTTTGAGGTACCCAGCCGGTGAGTATCAGGGTATGTCCGTAAGGATCTGCAAATACAGTTCCGGGAACCAGGGCTTCCCTTTCAAGCGGAACGGGATAATAATCGGAATTTTCATCACTCAATGCTGTTCTGGCTGTTCCTGAATGGACCCCATCCATAACCCTTCTGAGAAAGGAATTAAATGACAGTACAGGATTGGTTTTTGAAGCAGTAGTTTCATTTGTTATCCACCGACCGGTTTTAGGACTATGGCCGAGATAGCCCCTGTCACACTCATGGTAACCAAATGGCAGACCAAGTTTCCATGCAAAATATGCCCTCAGACAGAATGGATTATCTGCACAATCAGGTTGCATTATTACTCTGCTATTTCCGCCTTTGTCGTCTTCCCCCAGGGAGAGATAATTGTACAGGAAATTTTTATTCTGATTTTGGGTCACTTCATTCAGTGCTGACCAGGAAACATTCTCATTGTAGCCCTGAAACAAGGCATTAATCCAGGCTGAATATATTGCCTCTATGCCACTGTCCCATCCGCGCCTGCTTTTCCATACTACCCCGGATGGAGCAATAGTTTCCGCTTCAGAAATTTTAAACTCAAGATTACTGGCAGGCTTTTTATCTACAATTAAAGTGGCTGTATATTTCCCTGCAGGACTTCCGGGAAATTCTCCGATCTGCCAAAAAGGCATTTCATCCCCTATTCTTTTTATCGTTGATTCTAATTTACCCGAAGGACCTTTGACAATGATTTGAGCCTTACGTATACTCTCCCCTCCTGCTGCCATTATCCTGAATGGCTTCCCCGGAACCGGGTTTTCCGGTAAAACAATCATTATATCAGCTGGCCGGTAAATATCAGTTACTGAAGGCTCTTTGCCTGATTCTGACAATCCTGAAGAAACAGGAACCTTTGCCGTTGAAGTGTCATTGCCGCAGGATATTAAGCAAATAAGCAATAAAATACTAATAAGATATGAAATCAGTGACCGGATACTTAAAATGGGAAAAGACTTTGTGACTGACATCCTGAAGCTAATATGAATCAAATATATGGTATTTATTTTTTTTTACCATAAGAAATAGTTTTCTCCCGGGCCGGAAGAAAAAGAACCCGGTCTGAGAAATTTCAAACCGGGTTCTTATTCAATTAATTATTAGTTTTTTAGTTTACAATTACCTGCCTCGTCTTCCGTGGAATCCGCCGCCCCCACCATGGAATCCATCGTCTCCGTCATGAAATCCTCCATGGTATTCTCCACCATGGCCGAATGGGCGGCTATATATTATAGTTGGTCCCCAACCCATGCCATAGTAGCCATAATAGGGCCAGCCCCAATCAAGACCCAATCCTAAAGTTCCATAGTAGAATCCATCATTGCCCCACCAATAAGACGAATTTGCATATCTCTGGTTTTGCTGGATCAAATCCATTTTTGTCTGTTCCATATAATTGATAACTGAATCCTGCACCCCCTGATCATGCAGTTTGGCAAGCTGATCGGCCTGTAAATTGTAAGCTGTGTGAGATTGCTTTATCTCATTTATTATATCCTTGGATGAAGCTCCGTCCTTGCTCATCTTGAGAATATCAGGTACAGATAAAAGCTGTGCTTCCTCAGCTGATGGACGGTATACTACACAACTCTGAAGACCCGCGATACTAATAACTATTATAGTAAAAAAAATCGTATTTTTAAAATTAATCAACTTTTTCATTTTACTTCCCTCCTTGAATCTGTCTTTTTATAACTCCGATTCATCATAAATCTGAATCTGAATTATAATGCAAATTTGATGCCTGAAAGTTTATAAAATGTCGAAAAGTTGTTAATATAGTGTTAATAAAATAGTGAGCTTTTTGGTATTCAGATTGAATTAAGCATTTTTTCATATATTAGCAGCTGAGAAACATTTATGATGAAGAAGTCAGTCCTAATCCTTTTTACAGCCATGATATTCCGGTCAGCAATTTCACAAAATGTACCTTCAGTTGTATCAACAGTTGACCTCAACCGATATAAAGGATTATGGTATGAAATCGCACGGCTTCCGAATTATTTTGAAAGAAAGCTAAAATGCACTTCCGCTACTTATTCCCTTCGAGATGATGGAAGAATAACTGTGTTAAATAAAGGGAATTATTTAGCAGATCCGAAAAAATCGACTTCTGCCCAGGGTGTTGCATGGATTCCGGATAAAAACTATCCTGCGAAGCTCAAAGTGCAGTTTTTCTGGCCATTCACAGGAAATTACTGGATTATGGATCTGGATAAGGAATATCGTTACGTTCTTGTGGGTGATCCCTCGCTTAAATACCTCTGGATACTGTGCAGAGAAAAAAAAATGGATGAGTCTACTTACCAAATGTTGCTTCAGAAAGCCATTGATAACGGGTATGATGTAAAGTCAATTATCAGAGTTGAACAGGATTGTGAGTGAAAACATCACTCTAATTTATCGCTATATAAACCAGCTCGATTCCATATTTTTTTCCCAGATTCCTGCTATATTTTTTATCAGTGGCATTATTCCAGTGCTCCATTACTCCCAGACTTTTTAAACGGGTACCGTCGCGTTCAGGGTCATAAACTGTCTTTGAAGGAGGATTGTCTGCGAGCGCTGATTCAATTAAATATTTTTCACTATATGCCAGGTCAGGATTATCGGGCCACTCAGATCTGATAAAATCGAGGCCTACGGCATCAAGGGCTACACCGTCCTGAGAAGCGAACAGGCTTGAACACCAGCGGTTATTGAAAGGAGCCATTCTCCATTTATCTTTTAATAATGGCGGGCCATCCTGGGAACGCGCACCATAGAAACCATCTATCATAAATAATATTGTTTTCCCTCCGAGGTCTTTATGCCCGAGGAAATCGGTAAATGTCATATATTTATCTTTCCCTTCCCTGTCCTGATTAAAGTTATCATGTGCATTTTTTCTCCAGTTCCTGTCAATACTTGTTGCACCGTAAAAATTCTTGGCACAAAGCGTAACTCCCTGTCCTATATGGCCTTTCATAAGAGCCATATCAATAATATAATCAGCTTCAACTGCACAGCTGGCCAAACCGGTTGCAAGTTTCCCGTTATCGACAGAATATGGGATAGCATTATAAACATAAGTTGATTTAACCCTTCCGTCACCTCCTTCATTATCGACAAAGACAACATCGGGGAAATCTATGTGACATTTATTGAAAATATTATCAGTAATAAACCTGCTGGCATCGAATATTGAAATATCCTTCTGAGGAACACCTGCCTCTTTTGTCAGACTGCTTATCAAAGCATAAACTAATTGTGGCGAAGCATTCAGACCAGTTGTATCAGCATGACTCCCCGTATTGTTCTGATTGATTTTTACAGCTATTTTCTGACCCGGTATATATCCGTTTGCAGAACTCTTTCTTTCTTTATTGAAGTTTTTAAAAAGAGCGACCCATGCCTTTGCTTGTGTCTTCATTCCGGTTAGCGAATTCAAAACCTTATCAAGCATCCTGTCAGCTTCAGTTTGTGAAGTACTTTTTTCATCCCACCAATATCTGGTTGAACCGTCCCATTTTGCAACTTCAGGGTCAAAAACCCATACAACTCTTCCGGGAAAAACTCCATGTTCCACTCCAATGGGTAAATTTGACATCAGACTATTTATATCGGTCGTACTGCCATTAACTATTTCAGATTTATTAGCAAAAAATAAAAAAGAGCTAATAACAGCGATTACAAAAAATGAGGCGGCGTATGCATATTTTGCCCTGCTCAAGTGATTTTTGGCTTTCTTAAAGGCAAAAAAAGATCCGGAAAATGAAAGAAGATATATAACAAAAGTTGACATGATAGGAGCTGCAGCTCTCATACATGGATAAGTTGCCCTTTGTGGTTTTGGAATTACCCTTATAAGGAACCATATTGTTGATGCGATCCCTAAAGCAATAAACACAATTTTTTGCCAGACAGATTTTCCAAAGAGCTTTTTAACTTTTAGTAAAAACAAACTGGATCTTTCTTTCATATCAGATTTTTTTTAAAGATACTTTTGTTTTTGGATTTTTGAAATCTGCAAAAAATAAAAAGCAGCCCTAAATCAGGACTGCTTTTAATTAATTCTTAAGCTTGAGGGGCAGATAACTGAAGATTATTAAAATTTATAGCTTAAGCCAAGGGTTAAATAACCAAGGCCATAGCCTAATTCACCAAATGCACCAAACTTATCTGAGAAATAATAGCGACCACCTACGTATAAGGCAAATAAACCATGAGTAAAGCTTGAAGTTGCTTTCACCGCATCGCCTGCAAGATTATATGTATAGTATGACTCTGATTCAATTCTTACACCCAAAGCTACTCCGGCATAGGTGTCGAGTTTGCTGACTTTAAAAAGATCATAATGTATGGCACCACGTGCAGCAATGATAATATCGTTCCACGACCAATCATACGATGAGGTCCAGGCGTATGAAGCATGTTTAATTCCAACAATTCCCCCAATTGATAAGGGACCAATATTTGTCAGGTCCTTAATTCCTTTTTCCAGGCTCAGGCTAAAAGCAGGTAAGGAAGATACCCCATAACCGTATCCATACCATCCAAATCCAACTCCAAGGTTGCCAACCATATCTCCATTTTTAAATGCCTGTGCTTTTAAAGCAGATTGCGGTGAAAAAATAGTTATGGCTATAACTAAAACAGATAGTTTGATTAATTTCTTCATAGTTTTTAATTTTAGTCGTTAATTTATTAAAAATATCTAACAATTTTTTTCGTAATATGTTTATTCGTTTTTTAAAATGCCTGAAACAATCTTAATAAATCCTTTAAATGCTGACCTTAATCCAAAAGCAATTTTCAATACTTATTATGAAATATCTAATTGAAATTATTTCTCCTTATATTCTACTCTTTTTTAAAGCTGCATGAATAACTAATTTAACAATTTTACGGGAGTTATAGTTGGAACTGATATACTCTTTTTATTATGTTTTTGACGAATTCTGAAAAAGGATTGACTAAAACTGATTAACAGGGGATGAACATATTTTTGCTTTCTATACCACTTTAAATATCAAATACATTGCTGCGGCAATAGACGCTCCGATAAAGGGGCCAAGAATTGGTACCCAGGAGTATTTCCAATCACTCTTACCTTTACTTGCTATAGGAAGCAGGAAATGCACTATTCGCGGTCCCAGGTCACGGGCTGGATTTATGGCATAACCCGTGGGACCACCGAGTGAAAGACCAAGGCCCAGAACCACAATAGCAACAGGTAAAGCATTTAATGCTCCCAGTCCAACTTCAGGCTGAGCCATATAAAGGACAGCCAGAGCAAGCACATAAGTTCCAATTGCTTCAGTAATAACATTATACCAGTAACTTCGGATATTCGGAGCAGTAACAAAAACTGAAAGTATTGTATCTGCATCGCTGGTTGCGTCAAAATGTTTTTTATACGCTAACCAAACCAGGAATGATCCGAACATTGCACCAAGTAACTGGGCACACATATACATTGGAAGCAGGTTGATTGAAAATTTATTCGCAAGCACCAGAGCCAGAGTTACAGCTGGATTCAAATGTGCCCCGCTGTAGGGAGCAGCTATTAATACTCCCGTAAAGACTCCCACGGCCCATCCGAAAGTTATTACAATCCAGCCACTGTTATTTCCTTTTGTATTGCTCAGAGCAACGTTTGCCACAACACCACCTCCGAAAACAAGAATTATCGCGGTTCCGAAAAATTCAGCAAAAAATGCATTCATATTTTTAGGTTTAATTAATTTATATAAAATTTTGTGAGTGTACGGACGTTGCATGCAACGTCCGTACATGCAACGTCCGTACATGCTATGTCCGTACATGCTGCGTCCGTACATGCTGCGTCCGTACATGCAACGTCTGTACGTTTATCCCATTTTATTTGGAATCGTCGGCCCATGCTTCCGCTGCCCTGACGGCACGATTCCAGCCCTTGATCAATGAGTGTGTTTCTTCCTCAGCAATCTGGGGAGAGAAGGTCCGATCGATCTGCCATTGTTGTCTTACATCATTTATATTATTCCAGTAATTCACTGCCAGACCAGCCAGATAAGCAGCTCCAAGGGCTGTTGTTTCAGTGATTTTTGGTCTTACCACTTTTGCCTGCAGTAGATCCGATTGGAATTGCATCAGCTGATTATTAACAGTTGCCCCGCCATCCACGCGTAATTCACGGATATCAATGCCAGAATCTTTTTGCATAGCCTTCAGTACTTCAAGAGTCTGATAAGCTATACTATCAAGAGCAGCACGGGCAATATGAGCTGCAGTGGATCCTCTTGTAATACCAACCAGTGTACCTCGAGCATGCTGATTCCAGCGTGGAGCTCCCAATCCTGCAAAAGCAGGAACAAAATATACTCCTTCACTGTCTTTGACTTTAGAAGCCAGTTTCTCAACATCCACCGAATTTTTAATTATTCCAAGACTATCACGTAGCCATTGCACTACCGCTCCGGCGATAAAAATACTGCCTTCAAGAGCATATTGTGTATCATTACCTATTCTCCAGGCAATTGTTGTGAGAAGCCGGCTTTTCGATTCGATGGGCTTATTCCCAATATTCATTACCATAAAGCAACCTGTCCCATAGGTATTCTTTACCATTCCAGGCTCCGTACACATTTGTCCAAAGAGAGCAGCCTGCTGGTCACCGGCAATTCCGGCAATGCGAATAGCTGCAGCAAAAAGACCTGCAGTTTTACCATATATTTCACTCGAAGATCTTACATCAGGGAGCATTGATGATGGTATATCGAATATTCTGAGCAACTCTTCATCCCATTTTAAAGTATGAATATTAAACAACATTGTTCTTGATGCGTTCGAAACATCTGTAATATGTAACTGTCCTCTGGTAAGGTTCCATACAAGCCAGGAATCGATGGTTCCAAATGCCAACTGTCCTTCCTCTGCAAGTCTCCTGGCATCATTCACATTGTCAAGTATCCATCTGATCTTTGTCGCAGAAAAATAAGCATCTATGATAAGACCTGTTTTTTCAAGAATAGTCTTGCTGTGCCCTTCCTTCTTTAACTGGTCACAGAATTCTGCCGTTCTTCTGTCCTGCCATACAATAGCATTATAAACAGGTTTGCCTGTTTTCCTGTTCCACACTACTGTGGTCTCACGCTGATTGGTTATACCGATTGCAGCAATATTGACACTTTCGAGTCCGGCTTTTGTCATTGCCTCAAGTGCAACACCGGCCTGGGTTGACCAGATTTCTTCAGGATTATGCTCGACCCAGCCTGGCTTAGGATAATATTGTGTAAATTCTTTTTGTGCAGTCGTTTTCGCTAGTCCGCTCCGGTCAAAAACAATTGCACGTGAACTTGTAGTTCCCTGATCGAGAGCTAAAATGAATTCTTTCATATATTTTTTGTTATTAGGTACATTTTCAAACTCCTATAAGTAGTTCTTAACTAATTCATTATATGCTTCCACTTGTTTTGATTGCCAGTCCAGATCATACCCGAATTCATTGGCCATTAAACCGGCAACTTCCGGTGCAACAGAGGCGCTTACCCTGGCATTAAGAAACAAGGCACGAGTCCTCCTGGCGAGAATATCTTCAATTGTAAATGGCATTTCATTCCTGCATATCCAGAGAATTTCAGCTCTCGTATAGGGTAATCTGGCATCAATAGGTATTCCAAGTGATGGGTTTTCTGAGATCATCCTTTCGATATCGGTTGAATGATCCCCATAAATATGCAATCTTTCCGAAGAATTATTTAAGTGATTTTTGGTCAGCTTAAGATCATAAGTGCTACATTTCACTTTTGCGAGAAAGCCAGCTTTTATCGCCTTGTCAACTGTTTCCTCAGCCATTCTCCTGTAGGTTGTCCACTTCCCGCCTATAACAGTTATGAGTCCTGATGATGAAAGTGTTATTTTATGTCTGCGTGAAACCTCCTTTGTTGAAGCCGGATTATCAGGATTTGCAGCCAGAGGGCGCAATCCCGCATATATACAAAGGACATCTTCCCTTGTGGGAGGTTTTATCATGTACTTTTCTGCTGTCTGTAAAATAAAATTGATCTCCTTTTCAAGCGCTACAGGTTCAAGACTGACAGCGTCGATTGGAGTATCTGTTGTGCCAATAACCACCTCATCATACCATGGGATAGCGAAGAGAACCCTTCCGTCGGATGTTTTGGGGATCATTATCGCCGAATCACTCTGAAGAAACGATTTATCGAGAACTATATGCACACCCTGACTTGGCCTGATAGTCGGCTTTGATTCCCGGTCATCCATACTGGCAACTTCATCAGCAAATATACCTGTTGCGTTTATAACTACTTTGGCTCTCAGAACAAATTTCTCACCTGTAGCAATGTCGTTGGCTTTCACTCCATTAATTTTCCCTTTCTCATCCTTTAAAAGACCGTTAACACGAAAATAATTAAGCGCTATAGCTCCTTTTTCAGTACACGATTCAGCGATTGCAAAAGCCATTCGTGAATCATCAAACTGACCGTCGTGGTATACTATTCCCCCTATCAGTCCTTCTGATCGCAAGAGGGGTAACCGCAAAAGGGCCTTCTTTCGACTTATAAAATATGATTTACCCATGCTCAGCCGTCCGGAAAGAAGATCATAAAACTTAAGCCCAGCCGTATACATAAATGCATCCCAAAGAGTATAAACAGGAATAACAAATTCCTGGTTGAAGGTAAGATGTGGTGCATTTTTGAGCATTAATCCCCGTTCATGAAGTGCTTCCATAACAAGTAACAGATCACCCTGGGCCAAATACCTTACCCCGCCATGTACAAGCTTTGTACTGCGCGATGAGGTAGCCTTTGCAAAATCCGACTGTTCAAGCAGTAGTGTCTTATAGCCGCGGGAAATGCTGTCATGAGCTACTCCAAGGCCGGTTGCACCACCGCCAATAACAATAACATCCCAAATAGTATCAGATTGTTTCTTTAGTTCTTCAACATTTTTCTGCCTGTTCATTGTTTATCGGATTTTGATAATAATTATACGGAGAAATTTCCGGATAAACAAAATACAAAAACAGCAGCTTTTTAATTTAATGATGAATTGTTCGAGAAGATTGCTTCGCCTCTTCGCTCCTCGCAATTGACAGTTTAATTTATACAGGTCGGTTAAACTCCCCGCCCAAATTCTGATAAACGGTGAGGTCATTGCTGAGCGAAGCGAAACAATCTCAAACTTTCTCAGACAAAATCCAATCAATATAAATTGCGAACCCGACGAAGGAGGGCGTGGCAATCTTTAAATCAAAATCTGGGAATAATTTCCAGAGGTTACCGCAGCAATCCTTTTATGTGTTCAGGATCTCCATCATTCTTAGCCGGAGTAATATTTAGTATTTTACAGATAAGGTCATAAATATCGACGTTGTACAATTCTTTGAATCTGTAATTTTTTTTGAACGATGGACCAGCCGCATAAAATATGGCAAACATATCAGGGTTTGAATTATCATAACCATGAGCGCCGCCTCGTAAGGAAGAACCGTCCGGTTTGGTTCCTATACTCCAGGAGCTGTCTGCTACAACAACGATTTCAGGTATACGTGGATTAGTCCCATAATGCCATTTTGCAGGCAATTCTGATTTACTCCATGCTTTCAATCCTTCTGACTTATTAAGCAGATATAAAACGCTGTCTTTCTTTCCTTCCGATGGATTAATAAGATAAACCGGATTTCCTCCGGCTATTGAAGCAATCATTCTGTTCGGAACCAGCGACTTAAGGTTTATATATCTCTTTGGAGATATTGCAGCCATTCCATGATCGGAAACAATAATGAGGTCGATTTTTTTTGCTATGGGCAATGCTGAGAGTTTAGCCCTTAATACACCCATCACACTATCTATTCCCTCGACAGTTTTACGTGTTTGAGGTGAGACGGGCCCAAAAGCATGACCGGTTTCATCCGGTTCGTTAAAATAAAGTGTGATGAGTCCAGGACGTTTTTCGGGAGGATAGTTAAACCACTTAATGACAGTATCTATCCTTGCTTCATAAGTTACCGATTCATCGTATTTTTTCCAGTAAGAAGGATGTATCGCTTCCGACCCAACCCAAAAGAATGAAGCAGATCTGATTCCTTGCTTTTCAGCGGTTACCCATATTGGTTCGCCTCCATAGAAGGCGGGATTTGCCACTGCAACTTTATCGCCCATTCTATAAAAAAGCCCCAGATCAGGAGCAGGGAAGCTATTATTTATCAAGCCATGATGATCGGGATATAAACCTGTTGCAATTGAATAATGGTTGGGAAAAGTGACAGTCGGAAATGATGAGATCATTCTGTCAGCTTTAACTCCGTCTTTTGCAAGTTTATCCAGATTTGGTGTATTATATAATGTGTTATAATCCCATCTGAAGCCATCGAGTGAAACCAGCAGAACATAGTGCTTGAATGGTTTTCTGCTATCTTTTCTGAAACCGGATAAAATGATTAATGTGGCTGCAAGAGCCACTATTATCAGATTCGATGGTTTTTTAAAAAAATTTACGTGATTTGTATATTTCCGCTTCATTTAATATGTCAATTATGAGAGGGCCAAAGATACAATAAAAAAAATCTGGAACTTTCAGGTGGAAAATTATATTGGCTACTTTAATTTTTCTTAACAATTACCTATTAAAAAAATTGTGAAGGCTTTTGAAAAAGTCCTTTTTAACCACGAAGCGCACTAAGACCACCTTCGCTGCCAACTTCGCTAAAGCTTCATAGGTCAAAGAAAGCTCCGGTGGTTGAAAAAGGCACAAAGCACACAAAGCTAAAATTTATATTTCCTACCGATAGCTATAGGAACTTTGTGCTCTTTTTTTTATCCTTTGTGACTTTGTGGTTAAAAGATTTAAACTTTTTAGACGGCCTCTGGAAAATAAATAATAATGAGACAAATAAACAAGATTAAGAACTGGAATTATTACTTTTATACGATCTCTTATTATCGAAATCAGTTGTAAATTGCAGATTATTCTAAAATCGTCAATCTAATGAAAAAACTCATTTTAGCTCTATCCATTCTGATCCTGAGTATTATAACAGTTTCAGCTCAACCCCGACATAAGGCATTGCTAATCATCGATATCCAGGATTTTTATTTCCCGGGAGGCAAGTCGGCACTTGTGGAACCTGAAAAAGCAGCAGCAAATGCAGCATTACTTCTTGCTGATTTCAGAAAAAGGAATCTGCTGGTGGTGCATGTGAGACATAATGCAGAACCGGGAGGAAAAATTAATGATATCGTGAAACCTTTACCTTCAGAAAAAATCGTTTCCAAAGATGCCGTCAATTGTTTTTTAGGAACTGACCTTCTGTCCTTTCTTAAAACGAAGGCTATTGATACCCTGGTTATATGTGGCATGCAGACTCATATGTGTGTGGAAGCGGCAACCAGGGCAGGAAGTGATTACGGGTTTAAGTGCATATTAATTCATGATGCCTGTGCAACAAAAGATCTTAAGTTTGGTGACAGGATCATTAAAGCTGAAGACGTACATTATTCAACACTGAGTACTCTTAAGAACTACGCTGAAGTGGAGAGTACTTCGGAGTATCTCAAAAGTAAATAAGCGCTGAAAATATTTTCGCTTTAAAATTTCAGGCATGCAGGAGTTTCAAGTTTATACTCCTTAGAAGTTCCAACAGGAAGTCCGTTTTTTTCGTTGATCCTTAAGAGTGAAATATTACCCGATTTTTGATTCCCTACCAGGATGAATTTACCTGATGGATCGATAACAAAATTTCTGGGCCAGTCGCCTCCGCAGGATGTTCTTCCCACTAGCGTCAATCTGCCATCATTGCCTGTTTTGAAAACAACAATGGTATTTTCTCCCCGGTTTGATCCGTAGAGATACTGTTCGTTCTTTCCAAAATGAATATCTCCGCAATTGCTTTCTCCCTTAAAATCTTCGGCGACGGCGTTTAATATCTGAATTGATTTAAGTCTGCCGGCCGGATCAACATCGAAGACAGAAATAGTCGAATTGAGCTCGCAGATAACATACATTTTTGTTCCCGTTGAATTGAAAACAAAATGCCTGGGACCTGTACCTTTCTGAAAATTGAATATGCCATTTTCGATTTGTTTCAGATGACCTGAAACAGCATCAAAATCATATATAACAATACGGTCGAGACCAAGGTCTGTTAAATAGACTCTTTTCCCGGCAGGGTCAAAAGAAATCATGTGAGGATGGGAAACTGCCCCGGCATTAACCGGGAAAGAAATTGTGTC
>DCFT01000049.1 GCA_002319885.1 Bacteroidales bacterium UBA1797 | reverse complement strand
GTGGACGAAATCTATATGTCTTAGTAATATTTTGTTAAGGATGAGTCTCGGTTTTCGGCAGTGCTATGAAACCTAACGGCCCGGCGGTTTGGTGAGTTGCCGTCTATGTCGCGGTGGCGTGGTTTTTGCAAGTCCCGGCAGACGACTGAAGAGTCCGGGTGCACGATGAAGTAGTCAAGATGGTACCAAGTCTGGGTAAGGATTGTGAGTCCGGGTGCACGATGAAATAGTCTAGATGGATTAGCAAAAACCATGACACTTCGTGCGTAGGCTGCCAGCCCTACTGACTCTGTCCCGGAATAACGAAACAGTCCGGGTGGCAGAAGATTGAAGAGCGGGTTTAAAGTTTTCTCTCATAGACTTTGGAGGCTCATTACAAAGCAGTCTGGGCTGGCAAAGGCAATTCAGCAAACCGTCCGAGTTATAGCTAGTGATTTTAAATTGTCCGGATGTGAGAGGTTTCTTAGTCGATGTTTATAAAGCTGGTTTTTGCAAGCTCTTTTAAAAGCTTTGGCGTCGCGTTGGCAAGTGCGGCTTTTAGATGTGCTTGCAAAACCATTGGAGTATTCTAAATATTTCTAAATTATTCAATTTTAAAAGTGAGCATCTTCTGTACTATATTTCCATCCACATCAACAATGGTGAAATAATATTTCTCTAAGCCTGTCTGGTCGCGAACTGTAAAAGTTATATCTTTTTCATAATGTGTGTTTTCATCCGAAGATATTGTAAAGTTTTGGAGTGTATTAGTGTTAAATGCGCCATCGTATGAAACAGAAACGTTGTATGCTTTAAGGTTATTTTCTGCTTTATCGACTACAATACCTACAATTAAGGATGATTTCTTCGAAATAATTGCGTCCTGAGAAGTGTACCCGATACCAGTTTTAAATTCGATGGAAGCCGCAGGCTCCTGTTCATTTTCGCAACTAAAACAAAATAATAGAAGAAGAAGTAGAGGAATCCAATTTTTCATTAAATAGATATTTACTATTAATATTGATTTGTACATTTTAAGTAATGGGACTATTAAAATTGCCATCCTACATTTAATACTATATTTCGGCCCATATCATTAAGTCCATAATATTTAAGCCTTGACAGGAAATCATAATATTTTTTGTCGGTCAGATTCCTGCATGTCAGCAGGATGCGGACGGATTTGAAGCTCACCCCGGCACCAGCGTTTATGAGCCAATAACCTGGAGCAGGTATTTCATTAGAGTCTGTGTGATCCTGCTTTTGAGTATAGTTTACTCCAAAAGATATAAAGGCATTTTGGAAATTGGAACTTCTTGCGGGCAGGAAATATTTGCTATCAAATAAAAAGTGATTGGCAGGACTAAAGGGTAACCATGATCCGTCATCTCGTCTGGCGTCAAGATAAGAGTAATCAAAAGAAAAACTGAAATACTTTTTATTTTCAATGCTTGCTCCGACTTCAAATCCCTGAAGTGTTGCATTCGTTTGTTCGAAGCGGAATAGATTAAACCCATATATTTCGTCACCAGTTGGACGCAGATAAATAAAATTATAAAATTTATTTCTGAAAACAGATCCTCTTAAAGAAAGCCATTGGTATTGCCATGATCCTGAAATATCAGCATTCAGACATTGTTCAACTTTCATATCCGGATTACCTACATACCAATTGGGGGTACCTTCATGTAATCCATTGGCTGATAATTCAACAAGGTTACCGGACCGGAAGCCTGAACTCAGATTGAATTTCAGGAGAAGATTCTTAAAGTTAAGACTTTCACCCAGAGAACCGTTCAGATTATTAAACCCCCTGTTAAATGGAGTCAGTTCAATTGCCGGTGAGATTTGCGATCCGGTTTGATTAGTATTGACTTGTCTGTGATCATATCTAAGTCCGGCTTCAAAATTTCCATTCAATCTTCCTGATTGTTGTCGACGGTTTATATAACTGAATACTGAACCTTCCGTAATGGAGGCATCTGGCACAATTATCCGGCTGGCATAATTTTTATTGGTCTGGAACATCCCTGCAATTCCATTAGTCATGGTCCAGTTATGATTCAACTGTTTCCTTATTGATGTATTCAATGAAAAAGTATTTAATAGTAAGCTGAGATCAACTTCATCTGAACGCTCCTGTTCCTGACGCAGATTATTCTGAATCCCCATAGTGACATTTAATTCAGTCGTTTCATTAAGATGAATGGAGTTGTTGGAGGAAAATAACAGAAATAGTACAGTATGATGTGCTTCTTCAAATTCTCTGCTTAAACGTGGTTCATTTACATCTTCATGCAGATCAGCGGAATCGGCTATAAAACCAAATTCGTTGAAAGAAGCCAGTATCCGGTTTTCAGATTTAAAATGTTCCCGTTGTACAATGTAACCAAGATTAAGATTATAAAGAGCAAAGCGGGTGTTGGGAACACGATTCCCTGCACCATCAGAATAATCAGCATGACTTTCGATACCAGTTCTTAGCAGAAATGTATTTTCCCCTGTTTTTTTATAACCATAATCTATACCTGCACCGTAAGTGTTACTGAATAATTTGAAATTCAGATTTTGTTTTGTAGTTCCCGAATCAGGTAATTCTTCCTCGACAATATTTATTACCCCACCCATTGCTCCGGAACCGAACAGAAGGGATGCCGGTCCTTTAATCAATTCCACACGCTCAACTCCTACATCAGAAAGGCCAAGACCATGCTCATCTTCCCATTGCTGATCTTCGAGTTTCAAACCTGCAACATTGATTTGAATACGATCACCATATAATCCGCGAATAACAGGTTTAGAAATTGCTCCTGTGGTTATCTGACTAACTCCGGGAAGAGTTGCTATTGCCTGAGACAGGGTTTGAGCTCCTTTTTCTTTCATCTCTGTGTTAGTAAGTGCAACAACTTCTCTACTGGTAGTATTGAAAGTAGGTTTCTTCTCTGTGATATAAACAGAATTCAAAACTATGGTCTTGACTGAATCTGTTTGTGCACTCATGTCAAAGGCCCAGCACATTATTATTGCAATGAGTAAAAAACTCCTTTTCAATTTATTTTCCATTATATAAACTAATATTTGTCCTTTCCAAAAAACTATTTCTCATAGGATCACCAGAAGCAAAAATAATATTTTCATCTTTTTTTGTATTACATCGACGAAACAATCTATATATAAAGGAGCGTAAGAATTTGGCTCTTTTGCTTTTGCATGAGCGTTGGATTAAGTGTCGCGCAAAAGCAAATGTGCCAAATGAGCGGTCGCGTTATATAAAGGAGACGTTAAGGTAGGAATTAACAAGTTATTATGCACATTAGCTATAACGGCCCGGC
>DCFT01000117.1 GCA_002319885.1 Bacteroidales bacterium UBA1797 | reverse complement strand
CAGAATCGATCTTAAATAAATACCGGTTACTCGATTTTAAGAAAAATACTGATTTTCCAAGGATGAATATCTCGCCGTATTATGACATTAATAAGTCACACGATAGCAATAATCCCTACAAGACAATCCCTGAGGCAGTACTTGGCGACCAATACGGAAATGAATTATTTATTCTGATGGTCCACGATGCCATAAGAAATTTCAACAGGAGATCATTTTCTTTTGTTGAGACTTTCTCTGTTGACTTTATCCGTAACCACACATTTTCAGATCCTGTAAGGGCATTTGATAATAACCTGCTGCTTTATAAAATAGATTTCAGTGGCAGAAAAAAGCTGACTGGTGACTCTTTGCTGGTCACCGGAGCAATTTATATTCAACCAAAAGACTATTCTATTCATAAACTGGAGTATACTTGTTATTATAAAAATCCGGGCGAGGAACAAAAGAAAATGTTCAATATTGATGTTGAATACGGTTATGAAAGTGATGTTAACTCTCTGATGCGTCTCAAATATATCTCATTCAACAATATTTTTAAAGTTGTTGATCCGGATGACAATACTTATTTCAAAATTGTGGGTTCATATCTCGACACTCTAAGTAATATCAAGTCAACTGTTGTTCTGGATTTTAATAATGCAATTGATCCGGTATCTGCTTCGAGAAAGGAGAACTATCAGATATTTGTCCGGAGAAACCCTGTGAAAATAAGTCATATACAGGTTGCAGGAAAACGATTGTTCATCAGGCTAAAAGAGGATAAACATAAAGCAGTTCCAAAAGAGGTACAGGTGAGTGTACACAATATCAAAGATGTAAATGGGAATATACTGGACGAAAAGAAATCCATGGAACTGTACCAGTACAGGGAACTGTTCGTCGAGGAATATAATAAACCGTTAGCTCTGAAAGATAGCTGCTTTATGGAATATCGTCCTCTCGAAAAAAACTGTATATCAACATTCTCAGGCAAAGACAAATACTGGATGAATACTCCGGAATATCTTAAAATTAAAAAGTAATTTACTTATCGGGAGGATTCTAATATTAATATACTTCGCTTCCTGTGTTATGTTATTTGGCAGAGCTGTCTGTTTAAAGTAAGTTGCAAAGTGCAATCAAACATTTTGTACTTTTACGCAAAATCAGCCTTATTTCAAAGTATTAACTTTACCCTGAAAAAATAACACATGAAAAAAAGAATCCTTTATCTCACCTTCTTATTGCTGACTTTAGGATGTACTAATCATCCTTCCGATAAATGGGATTACCGGTCATTTTACAAACCAGCTGAAAATCCTGTTCTAATGGCTGATTCATCTTTTAGCTTTGTTGATCCTATAAAGAATGAAAGTGTGAAATGGCAGAAAGCCGATGTTTTTAACCCCGCTGCAATAGTAAAGGACAATAAAATTTACCTGTTATACCGGAGCGAAGATAACCCTGCTGCAATTCTGGGGGGAAGAACCTCCAGAATTGGGTTGGCATATAGTGACGATGGTATTCATTTTATTAAATATCCGTCACCTGTCCTATATCCCGATAGCAGTAAATTTATGCAATACGACTATCCGGGAGGCTGCGAGGATCCGAGAGTAGTACAGACAGAAGATAGTCTGTATGTGTTAGCTTATACTTCATGGAATTATAAAATTGCCAGGTTGAGTATAGCAGTCTCCAAAGACCTTATCCACTGGGAAAAGAAAGGTCCGGCATTTTCTAAAGCCTATGATGGAAAATTCCTTGATATATGGTCCAAATCGGGTTCTATTATTACTAAAAAGGCAGGAAATAAGATCGTTGCAACAAAAATAAATGGGAAATACGGAATGTACTGGGGCGAAAATTTTGTCAATCTTGCATGGTCCGATAACCTTATTGACTGGTATCCAACTGTGAACGAAAACGGGGAACTTGTACCGGTGATCAGTCCGAGAAAAAATAAATTTGACAGCAAACTCACGGAATGCGGTCCTCCGGCACTGATCAATGATGAAGGCATTGTGCTTTTCTATAACGGGAAGAATTCCGAAGATGAAGATGCTGCCGTCACAGTGCCAAAAGGCACCTACTCTGTTGGAAAGGTCGTTTTTAATGTAAATAAACCGGAACAGGTTATTTCCCGCTCCGATACCTGTTTATTGAGACCAACATTGCCTCATGAGATGACCGGACAATATAAATCAGGTACAACCTTCTCGGAAGGTCTGGTTTATTTTCATGATAAATGGTTTCTATACTATGGAACAGCCGATTCATTTGTCGGAGTAGCGATTTCAAAATAGAGATCTTCTGTTGCCATTTATTAAGTAACTGAATTCGGTCCTGAATTCAAACAATTATTTATTTAGACTGTTTTAAGGTCAGATACCTTAAAACTAATAATAAATATGACAATGAATAAGAGTTTGAGAGTAACCACTTCAGTGGATCTGGATACTTCAATTGCGAAAGTCTGGCATGCATTGACTGATAAGGATATGATAAAGCAATATTTCTGGGGAACTGAAATTAAAACTGATTGGAAAGAGTGCAGCCCGATTAGCTTTTCAGGCACCTATGAAGGGACAAGCTATGAAGATAAAGGCTTTATTCTGAAATTTAAGAAAGAAGCAATTATCAGTTATAGTTACTGGAGCTCGTTTTGGGGGACTGAATTTAATCCCGATGAATTAAGTATTATTACCTATGAACTCACTGAAAAAGGAACGCTGACAACGCTGAGAGTAACTCAGGAAGGGTTCAAAGACACTGAAGCACGTAATCATTCTCTTGAAAACTGGAAGGAAGTATTAAAAAACATCCGTAACCTTCTCGAAAAATAAAATGAATACAAACGTTCAGTTAACCTTTTTTCCTTCACAATCGGATTTCAGAAAATGGCTTGAGATAAACTATAATAAGTCAACTGAATTGTTTGTAGGATTTTATAAAGTAAAAAGTGCCAAACCGAGCATCACATGGAGTGAGGCAGTCGATCAGGCAATCTGTTTTGGATGGATTGATGGTGTTCGTAAATCAATTGATAATGAATCCTATTATATCCGTTTCACTCCCCGAAAACCAAAGAGTATCTGGAGTACGGTCAATATTAAAAAGGCTGAAGAATTGACTAAACTTGGACTTATGAAACCATCCGGACTGGCAATTTTCAATTCAAGAGAGGAAAGCAAATCAGGGATATATTCCTATGAAAAGAAAAATGTGAAATTATCAGCATCTTTTAACACAAAATTCAGAGCAAATAAAAAAGCCTACGAGTTTTTTATCTCGCTCCCATTATCGTATCAAAAGCCGGCGATAAACTGGGTTATGAGTGCCAGGCAGGAAATCACCAGACTTAAACGACTTAACGAGCTTATAACCGATAGTGAAGCTGGCCGGAAAATTAAAATGCTGAGCTATTGACTGCTCCCCTTTCACCAATCAATTGTATTTTAGAAATATTTATTCATAACCTCAACGAGGCTATATGGGGATGCTTTACGATTTTTGTGGTCTGCAAAAATTAGTTTTTACTATGAAGAAAGGATAGGGTTTCTCACATAACAGGTAATGTGAAATAGTTTTGGGTTTAGACTAAAACGGACAACAAAATTCTTGGAATTTTGTTACATGTAGATAATTGGTTAAACATTCGATTAAATGGAAAAATATAAGCAACCGACTTTGGCGAACGGCAAAATATGCTACATGGAGATTCCAGCAATAGATGTAATATTATCAGCATCTTTTTATAAAAAGATTTTCGGCTGGCAAATCAGGGAGAGAAGTGATGGTCGAATTGCCTTTGATGACACAGTAAATGAAGTAAGCGGCACATGGATAGTAGGTAGAAATCCAACAACTGAAATCGGGTTACTAATTTATATTATGGTTGACAGCGTAACTTCAACCATAAAGGCGATTACTGCTAACGGCGGTAAAATAGTACAACCTGTTGGTGAAGATTCTTCTGAGATAACTGCCAGGTTCAGTGATCCTGCCGGCAATATTTTCGGGCTTTATCAGGAACCATTGAAAATATAACAAATTACAAATCAGAATTAGTTCCCTTGTGTAAACCCTGAACTGGTAAAACAATAACCGCCGGTTCACAGGACCTTCCGCAAGTGCCGTCTGTAAATCTGGATTTTAAGGATTAACTGACACAAAATTATGATTATTGACTTTCAGGAAGAAATGATGTAAATTTGAATACTGACTTCACTTTCATAGACAAATTTGCAATTAAAATTCCTATATAATCAATTCGCCCAGTAAATAAATCAACTTAATCCTAAACAAAATGGAACGACGTACTTTTATCAAAAATGCCGGACTTGCAAGCGGAGCATTGCTTTTATCAACCCGTTCAGCCGATGCAAAAACATCGGAAGAATATGATTTCCCCCTTATTGACCTTCATGTTCACCTTACAAATGATTTTACAATAGAATGGGCGATGGAAATTGCCAAAAAAAGAAATGTAAAGTTCGGAATTGTGGATCATCCGGCAGTCTGGGCCATTAAAGATGATGCCGACCTTAAAAGATATATCGAAAAACTCAGAAAATACCCTGTCTATGTTGGTTTGCAGCCAATAGATCTGGGATGGTCAAAACGCTTCTCTCCCGAACTTTTATCTAAAATCGATTATGTCCTTATGGACCCGCAAAGAGTACCAATGGGGAACGGAGAAACCTTGCAAATCTGGCAGTTTGATACATATGTTGAAGACACTGATGAATTTATGAAACGTTACATGGCTTATGCGATGGAAATACTAAACAACGAACCAATAAATATCTTTGCATGGCCACTTTTTCTACCGGTTTGTATAGCCCGCGATTACTATACTTTATGGACTGAGGAACGTATGCAGCAGATAATCTCAGCGGCAACAAAAAGGAAAATCGCAATTGAGATAAATGATATGTCACATACGCCTCATGACAAATTCATTTTAATGGCTAAAAAAGCCGGATTGAAATTTACTTTCGGATCTGATTCAAGGAGTCCAAATGCAGGTAGATTAGCTTATAGCAAGGCAGTTGCAAAAAAATGCAATCTTAAAAAAGAAGATTTCTTTATCCCGGTATCAAAAGGTTAATATTTCTTAAATAATAAATATAATAAGAACTTATTCTGATGAATACAGAACTGACTTCTGTGATTATAATACCTGAGAATTGCGAAAGTAATAATCCTGGATTTTTATGAAGATTATTTCCCTGCTCGCTTTGATTATGGCTTCTCCGCTTATAGCCCAGGAGCCCGACACTTCTTCCGCTCTGTTCAATATGAGAGAAGCAGAATTAAACTTTGCGCGTGAATCAGTTATGTTAGGGCGGAATGCTTCTTTCGTGAAAAACTTTGCCGACAAGTCAGTTGTCTTCACTGATAAATGGATCACTGACGGGAAGCAATTCTCGAAAGATCAGAAAGCTGCTCTCTTAGTATTAAAATGGGAACCGGAGTTTATGGATATCTCTCTGAGCCGCGATTTTGGCTTCAGTACAGGTCCCTGGGAAGCTCAGGAATATCGTCCGAATACAGCTCCGGTAGCAACAGGGTATTACCTCACTGTCTGGAAAAAACAACCAGAGGGTGTTTGGAAAGTAATTCTGGATGGCAGCTCAACAACTCCAGCAGTAATAAATCCCAGACATGATTTTTCATTTCCGCCCGGGGCCGATAAACCTGTCGCCAGGGTTCCTGAAGTTAATACTGAAATATCTTGCAGAGAAATGCTGAATACAGAAAAACAATTTATGCTTGATAGTCAAACAAAATCAGGCATTTCATATACTGATTTTTTTGCACCTGATGCACGGTTACAGTTAACAAATCATCTCCCAAC
>DCFT01000086.1 GCA_002319885.1 Bacteroidales bacterium UBA1797 | reverse complement strand
TACAGTTAACAAATCATCTCCCAACAACCGATGATGATACAATTAACTTTCTGATCTCCCTTTTACCAAAGAACCTTTATTGGGAGTCTACCGGAGCCGGAGCAGCAACTTCCGGTGATATGGGGTACACATACGGGCTATTGAAAATAACAGGAAACAACGATGTAATTAAAGGACATTTCGTGAGGATATGGAAAAGAAAACCCGGAGAAAACTGGAAGATTGCTATGGAAATGATAAATGCAGATAAATGATGTTAGCCAACTGTATGCTAATTAAATATCTCATCAAATAATAATAACAAAACAGTGAAAAATCTCTGTTGTCCTCGAACATATCATAACGTTTCTTTGTTTTTTTAGAAACGTTTGTATAGTTCATCAGGTGGTATAAATAAAATTCATCATGAAAAAAGTTACCCCTTTTTTAATGTTCAATAACAATGCACAGGAGGCAATGAGCTTTTATGTCTCTGTTTTTAAAAATGCACAAATTATTGATCCGGGAAAATTCCAGATCGATGGCCAGGAATTCCTGGTTTATAACGGTGGTCCTTATTTCAAATTCTCTGAAGGAATTTCCCTTTTCATAAATTGTGATTCACAGCAGGAAGTTGATGAATACTGGGAAAAGCTTTCAGAAGGAGGAGAAAAGAGCCAGTGCGGTTGGGTTAAAGATAAGTTCGGAATATCGTGGCAGGTTGTCCCTTCTGTCCTCATGAAAATGCTGAATGATCCTAACCCGGAAAAGTCCAGAAGGGTAATGGATGCAATGCTGCTGATGAAAAAAATAGTAATAGTGGACCTTGAAAAAGCATATAATCAACAAAAGTGAATTTTTTAAGCTGAAATTAGTTTTCCTGTAAATATTCTGTCCTTTCTCAGCTTTTCTGTTAATAATCAGTAGTTGCTGAAAAGTAGTATCATAAGGGTAAGTAAATTCTGCTTCCTGTCTTACAGCTTACACTATTTCTCATAATCTGTAAGCGAATAATTCTCTCTTTTATTTATCTTTGACAACATGACAGCTATAAAACGCCTGGCCGGACAGACCGCAATTTATGGGATTCCCAGCGTTCTGGGCCGTATTCTTGGTTATCTGCTGGTACCTTTATATACCCGTGTATTCCAACCCGGAGATTATGGAACAGTAAACGTTTTCTATGCCTACGCTTCCTTCCTGATGGTAATACTGACCTATGGCATGGAGACTGCATTTTTCCGGTTCAATGAGAATGAACCTGACAAGGAAAAAGTCTTTAGCACAGGTATGATATCTCTTATTTTCTCATCAGCTGTTTTCCTGGTACTGGTATCATATTTTGCAGGAGACATTGCCAGGCTGATTGAATACCCTAAACACCGGAATTATGTTATCTGGTTTGCATGGATTCTTGCTCTCGATGCACTTTCGGCTATTCCGTTTGCAAATCTCCGTGCCCTTCACAAAGCATCGCGTTTTGCGTGGATCAAAATGTCGGGCATCTCTATAAATATTGTTCTTAACCTCTTTTTTCTTCTGCTGTGTCCGTTTGTTCTCCATCATTTCCCGGGGAGCATTTCAGGACGTATAGTCTCGGCGATCTACCGACCAAACTGGGGAATTGAATATATATTTGTTTCAAACCTATTAGCTAGCAGCGTTACGCTCATTTTGTTATTGCCTCAGATTTCCAGGGTTAAATGGAAGATACATCCTGATCTGTGGAAAAAAATGTTGTTTTATGCTTTTCCTCTGCTTTTTGCCGGTATGGCAGGCATAGTGAATGAGACTTTTGACCGGCTCCTGCTTCGTTACCTGCTGCCAAAGGATATTGCTTCATACCAGGTGGGAATTTACGCTGCTTGTTATAAGATCTCAATTCTGATGACTATTTTCATCCAGGCATATAAATATGCTGCCGAGCCATTTTTCTTTGCTCAGGCAAAAGAGAAGGATGCTAAAGAGGTATATGCAAAGATCATGGATTATTTCATAATTGTAGTCTCGGTTATTTTTCTCATAACTATGCTCTACCTCGATGATTTTATTATGCCGGTTCTCGTTGGTAAAAGATATTGGGAAGGGAAAGGGGTTATACCGGTGTTAATGATGGCAAATTTATTTCTCGGAGTTTATTATAATCTGTCTATCTGGTACAAACTCACCGGAAAAACCTCATGGGGAGCATGGCTGTCACTCATCGGCGCCGTAATAACCCTTGCTCTTAACTTCCTGTGGATACCATTAAGTCCGGATCATCTGATTTATGGATATTATGGTTCGGCATGGGCAACTTTCATCTGTTATGGTTCGATGATGATCCTTTCCTACCTTATAGGTCAAAAGTATTTCCCTGTAAAATATAATCTTATAAAGTTTGGCGGTTACCTTGGCCTTTCACTTCTCTTGTATCTGATCAGTTCCGTTATCAAACCTGAATTACCAGTAATTCGGGTATTGTTTCATACAACTCTTCTTCTGATCTTTCTTGGGATCATATATCTGGTTGAAAAGCCCTCAATTACAATTATCAGGAACAGGTGAATTCATAATAATATCTGACAATGGCAAGTACTACAGTGATACATAAAGAAGAACATCTGCGAAGTTCAGATTTCATAACCGACATTGTCATTGGAATGTCTGATGGATTAACAGTTCCATTTGCTCTGGCTGCAGGATTAAGCGGATCTGTTCAGCACAATTCAATTGTTATCACAGCAGGCATTGCAGAAATTGTTGCCGGGAGCATTGCCATGGGACTGGGCGGCTATCTGGCAGGAAAAACCGAGCAGGAACATTATGAGTCGGAGCTAAAAAGAGAATATGATGAAGTAGAGGAAATTCCTGAAGAAGAAAAGAAAGAGGTGAAAGCTGTTTTTGCACACTACGGGCTTAATGAGCTAACTCAAAATGCAATTGCCGACGAGTTGGCAAAGAACAAAGACAAATGGGTTGATTTTATGATGAAATATGAGTTGGGTCTGGAAAAACCGGATGTAAACAGAGCAAGGAATAGTGCAGCTACAATAGGCATTTCATACATAATTGGTGGCCTGATTCCCCTGACAGCTTACTTTTTTACAAAGACGCCAATAGAAGGATTAAAGGTATCAGCCTTACTGACCGTGATATGCTTGTTCCTGTTTGGCTATTTTAAAAGCAAGGTGACAGGACAGCCTCCGATAAAAGGAGCCATTAAAGTTACGCTTATAGGTATAACCGCTGCAGCTGCTGCTTTTATCGTTGCAAAAATCTTTAATAACCTGTTCTGAGTAAAACGCTAACAGTGCTGAAATTATAAATATTTAATTATGAAAAGCTTCATTTCAAATGTAGAAATAAATAGCGGCGAAGAGGTAAAAGCTCATTATCTCCGGGAAGGGATCTTTAATCTTATCAAATCAGAACATCCCGCTTTTAATGAAGATTGTTACATTTCGTTGGACGAATTAAACCATTACAGGCGGCTTTATCTCTCCTCCCTGATAATAAAGGAAAGCGGAGAAATTGATGCTCTCGACAAAGATGTAATGGAAGCAATTAAAAATAACTCTCTTTTGTCTGAGAATATTGAAGAATCAATAGGTGTTAAACAAACATTTGGTCAGAAGCTTGCGGATAAAATTGCATCTTTCGGAGGAAGCTGGACTTTTATTGTAATCTTCTTCATATTTATACTTCTTTGGATGGGGA